>CAMVOG010000022.1 GCA_947169005.1 uncultured Clostridia bacterium
CTGGAAGAGACGCTTGACCTCCGTGGTGTCGGAGCCCGCCTTGCGCAGAAAGGCCGCCGCCTCGAAGGTCTGGCTGCTGGTGCGCATGGTGAAATTCTTGGTGTCCAGCACGATGCCCGCCAAAACGGCCTCCGCCTCGGTTTTCAGAAGGTCAGAGGAGGCGGCCAGGTTTTGCAGCAGCTCCACCGCCAGCTCGCTGGCGGAGGAGGCATAGGGCTCATGGAAGTTCAGCGCCGCGTCGGAGATATATTCCGCCGCCCGGCGATGATGGTCGATGACCGCCACCCGGTTGCAGGAGGCCAGGAGGTTTTGTGCCTCCACCTGTTCCGGGCGGTTGGTGTCCACCACGACAAGGAGGCTCTTGCCGTCCGCCAGCAGCATGGCATCCTGCTCGGAAATGAAGACGTTTTCGTATTCCGGCAAAGCCCGCAGACGGCGGAGCACGGGTCCGGCCACCGTGGTTTCCGGGTCTGTGACGTAGTAGGCGCTCTTACCCAGCTTGCGGGCGATGCAGCAGATACCCACCGCCGCGCCGACGCAGTCCAGGTCGGAATTTTTGTGCCCGGTGATGATGATGTTGGAGGCGTCCTCCATCAAGCGGCCCAGGGCCGTGGCCATCACGCGGGACTTCACCTTCGTGCGCCGCTCCACCAGGACGCTGCGCCCGCCGAAGAACTCGAAATTGTAGTTGTTCTTGATAACGGCCTGGTCGCCGCCCCGGGACAGAGCCATATCCACGCCGAGGAGGGCGTACTGATAGGCCTCCTCCAGGTCCCTGGCGTCCCGCCCGATGCCGATGCTGATGGTGGCCGGGATTTCCCCGGTGCCCTTGATCTCCCGCACCCGGTCCAGCACCGTGAACTTGTCCGCCAGCAGCCGGGGCATGAAGGATTCCGTGAAAATGAATACGTAGCGGTCCCGGTCATAGTGGGAAAGATAACCGCCGGAGCCCTTGGCCCAGTCGTTGATGATGGCGTCGATGGAGGCGAGCACGGCGGACTTGGCCGTATCCGTCATGGACTTGATGAGCTCGTCGTAGTTATCCAGCATCACCACAGCGATCACCGGGCGGGAGGCCCGGTACAGCGCCTCCGTTTTCACAAGCTCCGTCACGTCCACCCAGTACAGGAGGCCCCAATAGCTGTCGCCGCCCTCGGCCTTGATGACGTTGCCGTAGACCCGGTAGGTCCTGTCCCCCAGGCGGATATAATCGGGCGAGGTATTTTTCCCTTCCTCCAGCCATTTGTAGCTGAAGCCGGGGGCCATATCCGACACGGAGATCTCAAAGAAATGCTCCCGATCCTCCGTAATTTTCAAAAACTCCTTATTGCTCCAGAGGACCCGCCCGTCTGCCATGGAGAAGATGACCGTCGGCAGGGGCATATCCAGCAGCATGCCCTTGGAGGCTCCGTCCAGCTTATAGGCCGTAGCCTCGATATAATCCAAAGCGCTGGCCCGGCGCTTGCGCTCCACGAGCCAGGAATAGAGCAGCAGCAGGAGGAGAAGTCCCGCCTCGACCCCCGCCAGCAGATACTGTTGGAAGAACACGGCTGCCGCCACGAAAAGGACGAGAACGAAGAAATACATGCGCATGGAGGGCCTGAACAGCCGCGCAAATTCTCTGCTTCCGCTTTTTTTCACCTTGCTCACCTCCCGATGGGCGGCCAAAAGACCGTATATATACCCATCTTGAATTTTGATTATACCAAATCTTCGGGATTTATACAACTGTTTTTTGCGCATTTCTTCCGGAGGTGAAAAAAATGCCGCGCCGGAATAGCCCAGCTCCATGCCGGGAAAGCTAAAGCCATCATCTCGGAAAGGATGCGGCCTATGAAAGCAGTCGTCTTGGCAGGAGGCAGCGGCACGCGCCTCCATCCCCTCAGTATCCGCAAGCCAAAGCCTATGGTCCGGCTCCTGGACCGGCCCCTTCTGGAGCATATCCTCCGTTTCCTGCGCGCCGGGGGCGTGGAGGAGGTCTGTCTGACCCTCTGCTACCTGCCGGAGCTCATTCAGGATGCCTTCGGGGATGGCTCCGCTCTTGGGCTCAAGCTCCGCTATGAGGTGGAGACCGAGCCCCTGGGCACTGCCGGGAGCGTGCGCCGCCTGGCGGACTGGCTGGGGAACGAGGAGCTGCTGCTCATCAGCGGGGACGCGGCTCTTTCCTTTGACCTGGGCGCCATGCGCGCCGCCCATACGGAAAAGCGGGCAGAGGCCACGCTGGGCGTCTGCCGGGTGAAGGAGCCGGGCGAGTACGGCTTGGTGCTGACGGACGCGGATGACCGCGTCCTGCGCTTTACGGAAAAGCCCTCCCAGGCCCAGGCCTGTACGGACCTGGTGAACACGGGGATCTATCTGCTCTCCCCCTCCGTCCTGGGTGAGATCCCCGAAAAGGGGCAGCCCGACTTCGCCAAGGACGTGTTCCCCCACCTGCTGGACCGGGGCGAGCGGCTCTTTGCCTTCCCGCTGAACGGCTACTGGCGGGACGTGGGGAACGTGGAGGCCTACCGCGCCGTAAACCGGGACGCCCTGCGGGGGACGCTCCCCCTCTTCCCTGCCGCGCCGGAGCTGCGCCCCGGTATCCGGTCCGCCTCGCCGCTGCCCGAGGACTGCGAGATCACGCCCCCCGTCTACGTTGGGGAGAACGTGCGGCTGGCCTCCGGCCTGCGCCTGGGGCCGGACTGCGTGATCGGCGCGGGCAGCAGCCTGGGGCAGGGAGCGGAGCTGCGGGACTGCGTGACGGGGCGGGTAGAACTGGGCCCCGGCTGCCGCGTGGAGGGGGCCGTTCTGGAGGACGGCGTGCGTCTGGGCGCGGATTGCCGCGTGGGCACGGGCGTCGTACTGGCGGAGGGCTGTATGCTGGGAAGCCGCTGTGTCGCGGAGCCAGGCGCGGTCCTCTGGCCGGAGAAGCGCGTCCCCGCGGGGAGGAACCTGCGCCGCGGTCTCGGCGCGGCGGAGAAATGGTATCGCCCGGTTTTTGACGGAGCCGCGCGGCTCAGCGGCGAGGCGGCGACGGAGCTGACGCCCGCCCTGCTGCGCTCCCTGGGAGCCGTCTGCGCGGGGCTCGGCGCCGTGGGCGCGGCCTCCACAGGGGGCAATCTTGCCCGGGACGCCGCCCGGAGCTTCCTGGCAGGCGCAGCCTCCGGGGGCAGGGACGTCTGCCTTCTGGACGCGGAAAGCGAGGCCTCCGCGGCTTTCATGGCCGTGCGGGCGGCTCTGGAGCCCATGGTCTTCGTGCGCCAGTCCGGCAACAAGCTGAGCCTGCGCTTTTTCAGCGGGGCGGGACTGCCCATCCCCCGCTCTCTCCAGCGGAAGCTGGAGCAGGCCGCGGCCTCCGCCCCGGCAGAGGCTAAGGACGCGGGGAGCCTGTTGTTCCTGTCGGGCTGCGAGGAGCTGTACGCCGCCTCCCTGGCCCGGGCCATGCTGTCGGCGGCTCCCGCCGTCCTGCTGCGGGGACGCGCCGCCCCGGTGCGGGCGCTGATCCGTGCCCTGGCCAGAGCGGGTCGGAAGCCTGACGAAAACGGCGCGGCAAGCCTTTCCCTCTCGCCGGACGGCTTCACCCTGTCCGCCGTGACGGCCACCGGCCTGCGCCTGGACCAGGAGCGGATGCTGGCGGCCCTCTGCCTGTTGGAGCTGCGGGCCGGGGCCGGTCCTCTCGCCGTCCCGGAGGAGAGCCCGGAGGCTCTGGACCGCATTGCTCTGTCCCAGGGTGGGCGGCTGCTGCGGACGGAGCGGGACGGTGCCGAGGCCATCGGCCTTTATTGGGCAAAGCCCTGGTGTGCGGACGGCGCGCACCTGGCTGCCCGCCTCTTCACCCGCCTGGCAGAGCAGGGGCTGACGCTTGACGCGGTCGCGGCGGAGCTGCCGCCTTTTTATACCGTGCAGAAGGACTGCGCGGAGGGCTGCGACCGGGGAGAGCTGCTGGAGCGGCTGGGGGCCACGCCTGCCCAGGCCCAGAGCCGGGGCGTGCGGATCAAAAGCGCCAAGGGCAGCGCCCTCGTTTCTCCCCTCGGGGCCAATGCTTACCGGATCAGCGCCGAGAGCTTTCGGGAGGAATATGCCCTGGAGCTCTGCGCGGAGGTGGAGCGGCGGATCAAGGCAGACGAGCCCGCGCAAGATGAAAAGTTTTAACAATCTCTTCACGCATTTATAATTGACAAAAAGGGATAAAGCCTATATACTCTGAAATGGTAAATAAGATTTTGTATTTTGCGTGCGACAACTATTATTAAGGAGGAAAACTCATGAATCCCACCCCGTTTGATCCCAAAGAGCTGGAAGCGGTCACTACCGAGATCGCGCCCGGCTACTCCGTTACCGATTTCAAGTATCCCATCAGCAAGAACGAGGGCACCCGTCTTGCTTTCCAGGGCCATCCCTGGTGGCAGGCCATGCAGGGCATCGGCCCCCGTATGTTCATTCCCCTGGTGATTCCGGACACCAAGGCCCGCGGCATGGTGGCTGAGAACGCCAAGTTCGACCCCAACACCGAGGCCGGCGGCCCCGATATGTTCGGCGTCGAGTGGGAGTATATCAAGACCGTCGGCGGCTCCATGGTCCGCCCCGGCGTGCCCTACATGGAGGATATCTCCGAGTGGCGCGAGAAGATCATTTGGCCCGACGTGGACAGCTGGGATTGGGAAGGCTGCGCCGCCCGGAACAACGGCACCTATCTGCAGGAGGGCAACCTCAACCAGATCTGGTTCTACACCGGCTATTTTGAGAGACTGATCGCTTTCATGGAGTTTGAGAACGCCATCATGGCTCTGTTCGACGAGGATTCCCAGGAGGACGTTCACGCTTTCTTCGATAAGCTGACCGACTTCTACATCGACATCTTCAAGCACATCAAGAAGTATCTCCCCGCCGT
Organism: uncultured Clostridia bacterium; assembly: GCA_947169005.1. GTDB lineage: Bacteria > Bacillota > Clostridia > Oscillospirales > Oscillospiraceae > RGIG6375. The sequence goes on from CAMVOG010000022.1 coordinate 4,871, forward strand.
GAACGCCGTCTTCTTCCATGACGACTGGGGCTCCCAGAAGGAGACCTTCTTCTCCCCCGCCGTGGTCGAGGAAATGATCGTGCCCTACATGCGCCGCCTCACCGACTTCCTGCATGAGAACGGCTTCGTCTGCGAGATCCACTCCTGCGGCAACAACTACAAGCAGATCCCCAACTACATCAAGGCCGGTTGGGACGTGTGGGCTCCCCAGCTCATGAACGACGTGGAGAAGATCTACGACGATTACGGCGACCAGATCATCATCGCCACCTTCCCCACCAACATCCCCGAGGACATCATGGCTCTCCCCACCACCGAGGAGAAGGGCGCCGCCTTTGCCAAGCTCCCCGAGGAGGAGCAGCGCCGCATCGCCCGCGAGTACTGCGACCGCTTCTGCCGCGCCGACAGACCCAGCCTGTACAACTTCTATGCCGCTCACTGGCTGACCCCCGCTTTCCGCGAGGAGATGTACAAGCAGTCCCGCATCAACTACGCGAAGCCCATCCTCGAAGAGGCCGCCAACGCGTAAGCTCCCTTTGAACGCAACAGCGCCCCGCCATAAGGCAGGGCGCTGTTTTCATATCGAAATATCGTTTTACGCAATCCGGCTCAGAATGAGCTCGGCCACCAAAGCCGCCGCGCTGGCCCCCAGGGAGACCCGGAAGAGGTTTCCGTCAAACCAGGCGATCAGGGCCGCCGTCAAAAGACCCACGGCGGAGCTGATCCAGTTTCCCGTGGCGGAAAGGATGGAGGGAAAGGTCATCACCGCCAGGGTCACATAGGGCATGTAATAAAGGAAGGAACGGATAAAGCGGTTTTTGATCTCCCTGCGCAGCAGCGTCAGCGGGATAAGGCGGATCAGATAGGTGACACCCGCCATGACCAGGATGTAGAGATAAACGCTGTTCTTCATGCCCTGCCCTCCTCTTCGTCCTTATGGGGAAAGAGCAGAGCCGCCCCGGCGGAGAGCAGCAGCGTCAAAAGGATGGTTTTCAGCCCCGATGAAAGCTCCCGCACCAGGGGCAGGACAGCGCAAAGTCCGCTCGCCAGCATGGAAACAAGCACCACGCCGCAAATCACCCGGTCGTGCCTGGCCGGGGGCAGGATTACGGAGAGGAACATACCGTAGAGAGCGATGCTCATGGCCCCGATCACCATTTCCGGCAGAATGCTGCCCGCCGCGGCCCCCAGGAAGGTCCCCAGCACCCAGCCCGGAGAGGCCACCGACATCATCCCGTAGGTGAAGAAGGGATTCAGCCTGCCCGGTCTGGTGACGGAAAGGGCGTATATCTCGTCGGTGATGTCAAAGGCCAGGAAGAAGCGGTGATAAAAGCCCAGGTCCTCCGGGAGCCGCTGGGACAGGGAGGCCGACATAAGCAGATAGCGCAGATTCACCACCAGCTCCGTCACGGCCATTTCCCAATAGCCCGCCGCCGCGGAGATCACGCCGATGGCGGCAAATTCCCCTGCGGAGGCGTGGATGGAAAAGCTCATCAGCGCCGCCTGCAGGGCTGTCATCCCGCCTTTTTTCGCGGCGATGCCCAGCGTGAAGGCCACCACCAGATAACCCAGGCCCACGGGGATGCCGTGGCGCAGACCGCTGCGATAGGCCTCCCCGTTCTCTTTTCGTCTTTCCGCCCGTCCGGCGGCCTTTTCCGCTCTCATATTTTACCAGCACCCGCTTTTTCACAGAAGGGACCGCGGCTTGCCGCAGTCCCTTCCAGTATGTCTTGGCGCAGTCTCTTACTGCTCGGTCTCAGGCTCCTCGGCCTTCTCCTCACAGCAGCAGGGCTCAGCTTCCGCCTCGTCGGCCTTCTCCCCGCAGCAGCAGGGCTCCGCGGCAGGCTCTTCAATGGGCTCCGCGGTCACCTCGACCTCCACATCGGGGGCGTCGGTCTTCAGCTCCTCGATCTCCGCCTTCTTGGCGGCGATGGCGGCATAAGCGGCGTCGATACGGGCACAGGCTTCCTTCATGGGATCATGGGGATCGACCTTGAAGTACTCATAATAGATCTTGCCCAGCTCCAGGGTAGCCTTGCGGATGGCGTCCTTCTCCGCCAGGATCTCCGTGTTCAGCCTGCCGATACGGGCCATGACCTTCGTTTTCTCCGCGGCGGCGCGGGCCAGCTCGGCGGCCTTTTCCGCAAAAACCTCCGCCTTCTCCGCGGCGACCTTTTTGATCTCGTCAAAATTAGCCATTGTCAGTTCCTCCTGTCAAATAATACGTTCTTATTCATCCTGCGGCTTTTCTCCGTCCGCCGCATCCGGTACGTCTACGGGCTCCACCACAGGGCCCTCCCCTACGGTTTCCTCCTCGTCGTCCAGGCTGGTGCCGTGCTTCAAGAGCTCCAGGGCGGAGGAAAAGTCCTCGTCATAATCATTCTCTTCGGGCTCGGGGACGGGAGCGGCCTCCGGGACGGCCGCCGCCTTCTGCCCCCGGTTGACCCACAGGTCCTCCGGCTCCGGGTTTTTGGCGACGCGCACATAGAGGATCGCCCCGAGGCCCACGATGACGCAGAGGATCGCCAGCACCTGGGACACCCGCAGATTCGAGCCGAAGAAATAGAGGCTGTCGGTCCGCAGGCCCTCGATCAGTGCGCGGCCGATGCCGTACCAGACCAGGTAAAGAAGAAAGATCTCGCCGTCAAACTTGCGCTTTTTGGAATAGAAGTGCAGAATCAGCAGACCAAGCGCGTTCCACAGGCTCTCATAAAGGAAGCAGGGATGGTAATAGAACACCCGGTATTCCTTCGCGTCCGCGATGTACCTCATCAGACCCATGCGGCAGAAGATGGTGGTCTGCTCGCCGAAGGCCTCCTGATTGACGAAATTGCCCCAGCGGCCGATGGCCTGGCCGATCAGCAGCCCCAGGCCGCCCACGTCCGCCGCGGCCCCGAGCTTCACCTTTTTTACCTTGGAGAAGATCAGAAGCCCGATCACCGCGCCGATGACGCCGCCGTAAATGGCGAGGCCGCCGTTCCAGATCTTGAAGACGTCCACAAGGTTGTCCTTGTAATCGTCCCAACTGAAGATAACGTAATACAGCCGCGCGCCGATGATCGCCAGGGGCACCGAGAAAATCAGCAGATCAATGATGTTCTCCTCCGTGAGCCCGAACTGCTTCGAGCGCTTGACGGCGTAGAGCACCGCCATCAGGAAGCCAACGGCGATAATAACGCCGTACCAATGGATCGTGATGCCGAATAGCTGAAAGCTCGGCTCAATGGTGATTTGAAAATCCTCCCCAAACATGGGGAAACGAATAGGCGTAGCCATGCCGTTTACTCTCCTTTCTCTTTATCCGGGCGGATCACCGAGAGGGCGAAACGCTCCAGGACCAGGTTCTCCCGTAAAAAGGCACGAACTTCCTCCAGCGTAACGGCTTGCAGCGCCTCCCGCCCCTCAAAAAGCGAGCAGTCCCGATAGTATTCATTTGCCTCCAGGGAGCAGATGCCCTCCATATCATCAAACACGCGGACAAAAGCGCCAAGCGCAGCGCGCTTCAAGCGCTCAAACAGCGCCTCTCCGCCGCCCTTCGCCAGGGTCTCCGCCTCCGCGCTCACCTGCTCCATCACGGCGGCCGGGTCCTTGCTTTCTCCGCTGATGAGCACGGTGGAGCCGCTCAGCGTATTGGAAACGCCGCAGGAAAAGTTCGGGTCCACCAGCCCCGCCTCGTATAGCCGTTCAAAAAGCGGCGAGGAGCTCCCCGCCAGGAGAGCACAGGCCAGGTTTCCGACCAGTCTCTTTCTCAACTGTTCCCTTCCGCTCCCGGGCATGGGGAGCTTTGCGCCGAAGGCGAACATCGTTGCGGAAACGGGCATGGTCTCCTCTGTCCGCAGGCGGACGGGCAGCAGCCCCTCCGGCTCGCCGCGGTCCCGCAGGAGGGCCCCGGCGCTTTTCGCGTGAAACTTTTCCATGGCCACCCGGCGCACCGCCTCCGGCTCCACGTTGCCGGAAACGCAGAGGATCATGTTTTCGGGCGAATAAAAGGCCCGATAGAATTCTTCCAGAAGCGCCGGGGTGATCTCCGCGATGCTTACCGCCGTCCCGGCGACGGGCTCCCACATGAGAGGATTCTCATACAGGGCGCGATCCAGGTTTCGATAAAGGCGTCTCGCCGGGTCGTCCTCCCCCATGCGAATCTCCTGGGCGATGATGCTCCGCTCCTTCTCCACGCTTTCCGCGGGAAAGAAGGGCGTCGTTACAAAGTCCAGCAAAATACCCAGATTCTCCTCAAAGCGCTCATTGCAGCTGAAGTGATACCCCGTGATCTCCGGCGTGGTGAAGGCGTTGGCGGAAGCGCCGTTGGCCTCCAAGGCGTCCGACGCCGTGCCATAGGGCATATAAAACATCATGTGCTCCAGAAAATGCGCCATTCCGGCGGGGACCTCGCGGTGCGCCCCATTCAGCGAGAAGGCCAGGTCATGGCCGCCGCAGCGCACGGCCAGCAGGGCGTAGGCGCGGCTGAAGCTGCGCTTGGGCACCACGGTCACCTGCAGCCCGTTGAAGAGCCGCTCGCGCCAGACCTCCTCGCCCAGCTCTTTATAAACCGTCCGCTTCATCCGTCCCTCCCCCTTCCTTCGGCTTCAGGAAGTACACCGTATCGAGCAGCACACTTTCCGCGACTCTGACCAGGTCCTCCGGGACCGCCATTTGCGCGAGACCGATCATCTCCGCGGGATCGCAGCGCAGCTCCCGCAGCTCCTGGGTGAGATAAAAGCTGTCCAGCGCGTCCGGGCTGTCGCTCACCCCGCGGAAACTCGTGATCATGCGGCGGCGGGCCGTTTCAAATTCACGCTCGTCGATCTCTCCCCGCCGGCAGGCCTCAAGCTGTTCCATGATCTCGTCCCGCGCCGCTTCAAAATTCCGCGGCGCAATGCCGGAGGAAACAATCATAATGCCCTTGAAGGAATCGAGGGAGGAGCTGACGTAATAGCAGAGGCCCAGCTTTTCCCGCACGTTTCGGAAGAGCTTGGAGCTGCTTGAGCCGCCGAACACGCTGTTGAACAAGCCAATGGCGGCGTAATCGGGGCAGTACATGGTCTCCCCCAGGCGAAAGCCCATGGCCAGGTTGCCCTGGGCCACGGCCATTTCCTCCGTGACCAGTTTCAGCTCTCCGGAATTGACGCGGATCTCGGTTTCCGCCATGGGGATCATTTCCCCACGGGGCAGAGAGGCAAAGGCCTCCCGCAGCACAAGGGCCGCTTCTCCGGCCTCCATCTGCCCGCAGTAGAAGAAGATCATCTCCGATTCGGCCAGCATTTCGCGGTAGTAGCTCGTGAGAGAACGGTAATGCAGCCGGGAGGCCGTTTCCACCGAGCCGAGGGCATAGGCGGCATAGCACTCCTCGCTGAACATGATCTCCCGCAGGCGGCGCTGGGCGTAACTCCGTTTATCGTTCACAACGGAGCGGATATCGTTGAGCAGCACCTCTTTCTCCGTGGCAACGTAGTCCGAGTTCAGAAGCCCGTCCTTCGTAAAGGGATCCAGCAGGATCTGTGCCAGGAGCGAAACCGTCTTTTCCATGGTCCGCTCCCGCGCGGGCAGGAAGCGATCCTCCACAAAGCTGCAGGCAAGGCCGGGACAGAGGACCTCGCCCCGCTGCCGCAGCGTCGGCCATACGCCCGCGCCGTAAAGGGAATCCAGCCGGGCGGAAAGGCTTTTCATATCGGGATAAGCCCGGCAGCCGCGCCGCAGGATGCGGGGGATGATCGCGTCCTTCGAGGCGGTATTCTTATCAAGCTGGCGCAGCAGCGTCACGCTGAAATACCCGGATTTGAACTGATCGGTCCTCACGCAGATGAGGGTGACGCCGGGCATGAATTCTCTTTTTATAACGGTATCCAACAGGCCGCCCCCTTTCCTCATAAAAGATATTTTATCACATCCTTCTTGGCCGCACAAGGACGAATGGGGCTCTTTTTTTAAATCTTTTATGAATCTTTTCGCGGCCTCTCCGTCTTCCTCCCCCTCGAAGGCAGGCTCTTTGCGTTCCGCAGGGGGAATCTCTCGCCGTTCAGGCGGATCTCCGTGTGTCCCCAGCCGGACGGGAGCACGGGTGCCGCCTCCCATCGTCCTTCCCGCATCCGAAGGCCCAGCAGTTCCTCCGTCACGGCCCGGAGCAGCCAGCCCGCCGCCCCGGTATACCAGCTCCAGCCGCCCCGGCCCAGGTGGCCCGGCGCGGTGTACACGTCCGCCGCCAGAACGTAGGGCTCCGTTTTATAAACCGCCGGGTCCCTCCCGCCGGGGAGCAGGGCTCCGATGAGCTCCAGGCCCTTTTCCCTCTCCCCGCAGCGCAGCAGCGCCATGGCCAGCCACACCGCCGCATGGGTATACTGCCCGCCGTTTTCCCGCACGCCGGGAAGGTAGCGGCGGATATAGCCCGGCTCCTGGCTTCCCCCATCAAAAGGCGGATCGAAGAGCTTTACCGTGCGGCTTTTGGGATCATACAGCCGCTCATAGGCGCTGAGGACCGCCTGCCTGGCCCTTCCCGGCTCCCCAAAGCCCGAGAGCACCGCAAAGCTCTGGGCAACCGAGTCGATCCGGCACTCCTCGCAGGCCGCTGACCCGATAGGGCTCCCGTCCGCCATATAGCCGCGCCTGTACCAGGCCCCGTCCCAGGCGGCGTCGGCGGCTTCACCGAGGCGCTTTGCTTCCCGCAGCAGCTCCCCGCGCCGCTCCGGACAGAGGGGTGCAAAGTCCCGCAGGACCATGGCGCCGAACCAGGCCAGCCAGACGCTTTCGCCCCGCACCCGGTCAAAGCCGTCGTTCCAGTCCCCGGAGCCCATCTCCGGCAGGCCGTGGGGGCCGCGGGGCCGCGACAGAAAGCAGTCTATGGCCCGCAGGCAATGAGCCAGGAGCGGATCCCTTTCCTCCGTCCACGCCGCTTGCTCATAGCGGTCCTTCTCCTCAGGCGCAAGGGGCGGAGAGGTAAGCCAGGGCCGCTCTTCCGCCAGGATCGTCCTGTCCCCCGTCACGTCGATCAGCCGGGCCGCCGCCCAGGGCAGCCACAGGAGGTCGTCGCTGCAGCGGGTGCGGACGCCCCGATCCCCCTCCTCGCCCTCGTGCCACCAGTGCATCACGTCCCCCTCCCGGTACTGATGGGCGGCAGCGGCGAGAATACGCTCCCGCGCAAGCTCCGGGACGAAGGGCGCGGCACAGCCCGCGTCCTGCAATTGGTCCCGGAAGCCATAGGCCCCGCCGCTCTGATAAAGAGAGGTCCGGGCCAGCACCCTGCAGGCCGCCGTCTGATACAGGGCCCAGCCGTTGAGCCAGGCATCCAGCCGGGGCGACGGGCTCTTGACCCAAAGCTGACCGCAGAGCTTCCGCCAGTAGGCTTTACAATCCTCAAGGGCCGCTTCCGCCTCATTCCATGTTGTCAAGGTCTTTAGCTTTACGGCCTGGTCGGTGCCGGAAACGAGGATAAAACGCTCCTCCAGCGGGTAAACAAGCTCCCAACCCTGCTTCTCCCATGGCACCAGGCGGCAGCTTGCGGGGCGGAGGGAGGCAAGCTGCGCAAATGCGGCTGAAAAATGCTCCGGCTCCGTGCTGCGAAAGGCGACGCCGCCTCCCTCCTCCGTGAATCGTAACGCCCTGGCGGCGCTTGCTTTGTCCCCCAGCACCGGGCGCAGGCGCTGGATGAGCCTGGGCGGCGCGTCAAAGCCGCTCTGCTCGAGAGCAGGCGGGCATCCGTCTCCACCGGGACGCAGACCCGGGTACGCAGCCGCCTGGTCCCTTTCTGCTTTTCCCATTCTGCCCAGCCGAAGCCGAAGCGCACCCGGCAGCTCCAGCCGTCGCAGGCGGCAAAGAGGGAAACGCGCTCCCCCTCCGCCTCCGCGTACAGCTCTTCACCGCCCCGGTCTGCCAGCGGATCGTTTACCCAGGGCGTAAGACGTCGTTCCCGGGCGTTGCGGTCCCAGAGGAAGCCCGCCCCGCAGTCCGCGGCCAGGCAGCCGAAGCGCCCATTCGTCAGCGGCAGGGTCCAGGCGGTATCTCCGAGGCCGCCTCGGGTATCAAAGACGAAGCTCCCGTCCGGCTCATAGTGCCCGTCATATACGACCCGGTTGTCGGCGCCTGCCGGATAAAACCAACCGTTCTCGGGCACCTCCGCCTGGCCTTCCTCCGCTGACATGGGCAGGACCACGTCCGACGCGGCCAGAAAAGCGGACGCCTCCTCCCCGGAGGCGAAGAAGATGTGCAGGCAGTCGGCGGCGTCCCCCGCAGAGGCTGCCAGCTCCCGCAGGGCTGTTTCATCGGGGCGCAGATATTCGCCGCCGTCCGCCGTAATGATCGCCAGGTCAGCTTTGTAGCCGCACAGATACAAAAGAGCGTGCCGGCGGATCAGCCCGAAGAGCTTTTCGGCCCCGCCCCGGTCACAGCGGGCGGCAAGTACGGGTCTGTCCCCGCTGACGCCGAAGCGCCAGAGCCCTGCCCGCCCCCGGGATAGGGCGGCCTCGCCTCTCCCCCAGCCAAATACGCAGGCGGACAGCAGCGCCATGGCCTTCTCCAAATCGGCAGGTCCCAGTCTGAGCCGTTCGGCGGCTGCTTGCACCGCATCGGCCGGGCGAAAGCTGCCTAAAATCTCCCTTGCCTGCCCGGCCGCGTCCTCAGGGTTCTCCGCAGCCGCAAGGGCAAAGGAGCAAAGTGCCTCGCCCCCGGCCGGTATCTCGATTTCCACCCGCGCCAAAAGGCAGGGCTCCACCATTGCCCCCAGCGTCCCGGCGGCGGGCCGGGTCAGAGCCCGGCGAAGGGCACGAAGGCCGCCCCGCCCGAAGGCGCTCTGGCGGAAGGTATCGAAGCTCATGGGTGAGGAGGATGCGAAGGCGGCGCAAAACCCCTCCTCCGCCTCCGAGGCCCTGCGGCGCTCGAAGACGACGCAGCCGTCCGCAAGGCTGCTTTCCAGGCAGAGCTTGGAAAAGGCCGGGTGGGCCGTATAGTCCGCCTCGGGGGCCAGCACCGGCTCAAGAGCGCAGACAAGCGTGCCCCGCAGAGGCTTTTCCGTCAGATTGCTCAGCCGCAGGCGACGCCGCTCACCGGGGCAGCCGCGGGCCACAGCGGTTTCCAGGCAGCACTCGATCCCCTCCGCCGCCATATAGAGGCGGAAACGATCCGTCTCCGCCTCCGAATATCTCCGGACAGCGGCGTCATCCTCCGTCGAAGGCTGTAAAGGCAACAGCCTTTCCCTTGTAAAAAGGAAGAAGCTGAGCCCTTCCGGGCTGCCGTCCCGCAGGCCCTCGAAGCGGGTCAAATCCCTGCCGCGATATTGGGAACGGGAGCTGCCCAGTTCCGTGCTTATAACGGTGTAAAGGCCGTTGCTTAACAGGCAGCAGCCCGGTCTGATCCAGTCCGTACCCCTGCGGACCTGCCGCCAGCGCTCCGCCGGGAGCCGGTCCGGGCGCACCGCCGCCTCGATGGGCCTTTCCCGGCGGATGGTCTGCCCTACGGGCCCCTTCTCCTGCAGCAGCTCCCGATAAGCAGCAAAGGCGGGGCGGCTCATAAAGCGGCGCCGGATGGCACCCTCTGCCAGCACATTGTCCAGGGCCAGAAGGCTCATGCCCAGATGATGGGCCATTACGCAGCGCACGGGCTCCGGCGTTTTCCCGCAGCGTGCCTCCGTCATGTCCAAAGCCTCGTAGAAGCCCCAGGGGCCCAGCATCCCGAAACCTGCCAGGCGGCGCAGATTCCGCAGAGCGGAATGCGGCGCAAGCCCCAACGCCAGAAAGGAGGAATAGGGCGACAGGACCCGTTCCTCATCCATTCCCCGCTTCAGGGCCAGCGCCTGTACGCCGTGGGCCTTATAGCGATAATTCAAGGCCGGATCAAAGGCGGCGAAGGCGCTTTCGGAAATGCCCCAGGGCCTGCCCCGCCGCCGCTGGGCTGCCAGGCAGAGGCGCAGGGAATCATCCATCAGCGAGCCCCGGTGATTTTCCAGGAAGAGGCCGGGCATGAAATATTCAAAAATGGACCCGCTCCAGGAGGCCATGCCGCTGTGCCCCGCCGCCCGGCGCAGGACCCGGCTGAGGCTGCGCCAGTGCCGTCTGTCCGCCCAGCCCCGGCATAAGGCCAGATAGCTGGTGAGACGCGCCTCGCTGACCATGAGATCGTAGCAGCCCTCGCTCAGTTCGCCGGTCTCCGCGTTGAAGCCGATGCGAAACAGACGCCGCCGGGCGTCGTAAAGGGGGCTCAGGTCCGTTTCCGCAAACAGACGGGCAGCCCGCTCCGCCGTGTCCGTCTCCCCCTGCTCCCGCAGGGCCGTTTCCAGCACGGCAGCACAGGCCGCCAGGTTGCCGCAGTCCACGGTGGAAACGAAGGC
>CAMVOG010000023.1 GCA_947169005.1 uncultured Clostridia bacterium
CTTTTCCTACTCAGTGGCCTTTTTGTGCTGTCCGCACAAATTGGGGCAGTTCATTGGCCGACTGCCTTTTATTATTTTATGCCTTTACTTCGCCAGTCTGCGGAAGAGCAGCAGCGCGTCGCGGCTGTTGATGTTACCGTCGCCGTTGGCGTCCGCCGCCGTCTGGTCCAGCGTCACGCTGACGCCGGAGACGTAGGTAAACACCGCCGCCGCGTCCCGCGTATCCAAGACCCCGTCGCCGTTCACGTCGGGGGCGGGCTCATCGGTCACGATCTGGTTGGCGTAACGCTTCCAGGGCAGGGAATACTCGCTGTAATCCGGGATCTCGCCGGGGACGCCCTTGATGATGACGGTCCCGTCCTCCGCCAGCACGTCCTCGCCCAGCACCAGCCTGAACTTGCCGCTGGAGACCGACTTGAGCTGCCAGCTCACGCCGCCCAGGCAGACGCCGTAGTTTTTGATCATGGTCACGCCCTCCTGCCAGAGGTTGTCGTAAAAGACGCAGTCGGTGAAGATTTCCTCCTCCGTGGCAGGGGCCCCCTCGCTCAGCAGGGTCTTGTTGTGGTTGTTCACAAAGGTGCAGCCCGCAAAGGAGAGCATGGACTCCCCGGTGACGTTCACGCAGGGGCGGCTGCTGTAGCGCCACTCATAGTCGTTGCCGCTGACGACGCTGTTCTTCACCGCCAGCTCGCTATCGTAGATGATTACCGCCTGGATGATGCAGTCCCGGAGGATGCTGTCCTCCACGGTGACGCCCTCGCTCTGATACAGATATACGGCGATGGTGCCGCAGCCCCACAGGTCGCAGCTCTTGATGCTCAGTTCCTTGGCGCTATAGCCCGCGACGACGTAGGCGCTGCTGTCGCCGCCGCAGCCGCCCTGGGCGTAGCTGACGGTATGGCCCAGGATCAGGCCCTCCAGCCCGATCCAGGCGGTCACGTTATTCGCCGAGGACCCGCTGCTGACACGATAGACGCCCACCTTGACGACGGGGCTCTGCCCGTCGTTGCTGAGCAGCTCCGCCTTGCCGGAATGCTCCGCCACAAGGCTCAGCTCCAGGTATTTATCCAACGTCAGGACCGTGTTCAGCTCGTAGACGCCGTCCGCCAGGGTGATACGCTTATGGCTGCCCAGGGCGGCCAGCAGCTCCTCACTGTTCGTTACCGTGACCTCCTCGATGGGACAGGGGCCCAGGCTGCGCCAGGGATAGCCGTTCTCCTCCGCGTAAAGCTGGGCGCGGGTACGCTCGTAGCCCTCGATGGTCAGCTCGGGCGCTTCCTCGGGGGTGGGGAGCCATCTATACGGGAAGCTGTCGATCCCATAACCGACGCGCAGGGTCTTCAGGGCCGTACAGCCGCCGAGAGCGTTGTCCGCGATGGTGGTCAGGCTGTCGGGCAGGGCCAGCTCCGTCAGAGCCGCGCAGCCCCCGAAGGCATTATATCCCAGCTCGGTCACCCCCTCGGGGAGCGTGACCTTTTCCAGCGCGGTAAAGCCCGCAAAGCAGCAGTAATTGACGTTGGTGACGCCCTCGCCGATGACGAGCTCACGCACGAGGGAGGCGTATTCGGTCCAGCTCGTCCGGCCAAAGCTGTCCGCCCGCTTCATGAGGCCCTCGCCGGAAACGGTCATTCTGCCGGTGTTGGTGATCTCCCAGGTGAGGACCGCGCCCTTATCGTCTCCGTCGCCCCAGGTGCCGGAGAGCATGACGGCCTCGGGCAGCTCGTAGCCCTCGATGGGATAAATGTTCCAATCGCTGGCCTGCCAGGCTTCCAGGCAGAAATTGGGCACCCGGATGGTGGGAGCCTCGGGCAGATCGTCCAGGAAGGTCCTGTCCGGATACCAGCCGCTGGTGGGCCGGGCGAAGGGGCTGTTCTGGAAGATGATCTCCTGGAGGGCCGTGCTTCCCCGGAAGGCGTCAAAGGACAGCCAGCTCAGTCTCCAGGGCAGACTCACGCTTTCCAGAGCCGGGCAGGAGCCGAAGGCGTCGTCGCCTATCTCGGTGATCCCCTCAGGAACCGTTACCTTCCGCAGGGCCGGGCATCCCTGGCAGACGCGCGTCGTGCTTTTCAGCGCAGGGGACAGGGTAAGCTCCGTCAGCCCCGCGGCCTTCGCGAGCTGGCCTTCGTATACGCCCGTACAGGCCTCCGGCATCACGTAGGCCCCCGTTTTGGCCTCGGGATAGCAAAACAGCTCGCTTCCCTTTTCCGGATTGCCCGCCTGCTGATATTTGTACAGTACGCCTTCGTGAGACCAGTAGCTTTCATTTCCCTCAGCCACGGTGATCGCCTTCAATGCGGTGCAGCCGCCTATGGCCAGGGTCTGCACGTTTGTCACCGTGGAAGAGAGCTCCACGGTCTCCAGGGCAGTCAGATTGTTCAGGGTGCCGTTGCCGCCGGTGCTGGTGATCCCCTCGCCGTAGACGACCTTTTTGATCTCCCCGGCAAGGTCTTTCCAGGGCCTTGTGGCCTCAGAAACATTGGGCATTTTCCCCGTGCCGCTGATGGCGAGGGTCCCCTCGCCGTCCACGGACCAGGTGAAGCCGTCCCCAAAGCTGCCGCTGCGGGGCGTTTCCTCGTCCGCCAGGGCGGGGACGCAGAGCAGCGCCAGCAGCGCCGCCGCCAGCAGCACGCCCAAGATGAGCTTTTTCATCGAATCATCCTTTCTGTATCGTCGCTTTGCCCGCTTTGCCGGGCGATTGCACATCTATTCATATGGATTATAACACCCCGTATCACAGGATGCAACCGGAAATTGACCGTAATGCTCAGGAATCAGGACTCAGGACTCAGGACTCAGGACTCGGGACGCAGGGCGCAGGGCTCAGGGCTCAGGGCTCAGGGCTCAGGGCTCAGGGCTCAGGACTCAGGACTTAGGACTCAGTACTTCGGGATACATTTCTGTCATCCTGAGCGGAGCGCGGCGGAGTCGAAGGATCTTCGTTTCCGGGAAGCGGCTGCGGAAGATTCTTCGCTGCGCCCAGAATGACAAAGCGCGTCCCTGTAGGGGCCACCGTCCCCGGTGGCCCCGGGACGCAAGGCGCCGCCCGCGCCGCGCGGCGCTCAGAACGCAGGGCTCAGGCCTCCCCTCTTGCCTTTTCCGCGGGATGGGTATATAATCCTTTTATTGTTGAAAAAAAGCGGGGCAGCCCGCGGGAGGAAGCCATGTTAAAAGAGAAGCTGATCGGGGATCGGGCCTTTTATCAGAAGGTCGTCAAGATCACCCTGCCTATTCTGATCCAGAACGTCATCACCAACTTCGTGAATCTGCTGGACAACGTGATGGTGGGCCGCCTGGGCACCGAGCTCATGAGCGGCGTCGCCATCGTCAACCAGCTTTTGTTCATCTTCAACCTCTGCATCTTCGGCGGCCTGGCCGGGGCGGGCATCTTCACCGCCCAGTACAAAGGCAAGGAGGACATGGACGGGGTGCGCTATACCTTTCGCTACAAGTTCGTGCTGGCGGCGGGGCTGGCGGTGCTCTTCATCGTCTTTTACGCCTTCTTCGGCGGCAGTCTGATCCAGACCTTCATCCACCAGGGCAAGGAAAACCTGGACCTGGCGCTGACGCTGGAGAGCGGCAAGAGCTATATGGCCGTGATGCTCTTCGGCCTCATCCCCTTCGCCCTCTCCCAGATCTATTCCGGCACCCTGAAGGAGACCGGCGAGACCGTGCTGCCCATGAAGGCGGGCGTCGCCGCCGTGGTGGTGAATTTCTGCCTGAACTACGTGCTGATCTTCGGCAAGCTGGGCATGCCGGCCCTGGGCGTCGTGGGCGCGGCCATCGCCACGCTGATCGCCCGCGTCGTCGAGTGCCTCATCGTCGTGCTCTGGACCCACAAGCACCGGGAGCGGAACCCCTTCGTGGCGGGGCTCTACAAGAGCCTGCGCATCCCCAAGGAGCTGGTAGGGCGCATCACCCGCAAGGCCATGCCCCTCATGCTGAACGAGGTGCTGTGGTCCGTGGGCATGACGCTGATGAACCAGTGCTATTCCACCCGGGGGCTGGAGGCCGTTTCCGCCACCAACATCAGCTCCACGGTGTCCAATCTCTTCTTCTGCGCCATCTTCGCTTTCGGCAACGCCATCTCCATCATCGTGGGCCACCGCCTGGGCGCGGGCGAGCTCCAGGAGGCCCGGGACGAGGATACGAAGCTGATCTTCTGCTCCGTGGTCACCTGTCTGATCGTGGGCAGTCTCCTGGCCATCGCCGCCCCCTTCCTGCCCCTGGTCTATAACGTCAGCGACGGGGTGCGGAGCCTCGCCACCAGCCTTTTGTGGGTCAGCGCGGCCATGATGCCCTTCCACGCCTTTACCAACTGCGCCTACTTCACCCTCCGGGCCGGGGGCCAGACCACCGTTACCTTCCTTTTCGACGCGGTGTTCATGTGGGTGCTGTGCATCCCCCTGGCCTTCTGCCTCTCCCGCTTTACGGACCTGCCCATCCTGCCCCTCTTTATGGCGGTGACGGCGCTGGACCTGGTAAAGTGCTTCATCGGCGTCATGCTGCTGAAAAAGGGCGTATGGATGCGGAACCTGGTCAATGAATAAGCTGCTGAAACGCCCCCTCTTCCTGCTCCTGTCCTTCACCTGGGGGCTGCCCGTTTCCCTGGCCGGGGCAATCTGGAGCCTGGCGCTGCTTTTGACGGGCCACCGGCCCAAGCGCTTCGGGAGCTGCCTGCGCTTCGAGGCGGGCCGGGGCTGGGGCGGGGCCAACTTCGGCTGGGTCTTCTTCACCCAGGCAAATCCCAGCCTCGCCCTTATGCAGCATGAGCACGGCCACGGCGTGCAGAATATCCTCCTGGGGCCACTGATGCCCTTCCTGGTCTGCCTGCCCTCCACCCTGCGCTATCATTACCGCAATCTCGTCACCCGCCTGCGGCCCGGCAAGGCCCTGCCGCCCTACGACAGCATCTGGTTTGAGGGCTGGGCCACCCGCCTGGGGGCAAAATACTTCCCCACAGCAGATACGCAATATTGAACACATGCCCCGGGCAGCCGCCCAGGGCGTCCTTTTTTCTCTCGCTTTAGCACTCTCGCTCTTTGAGTGCTAAAATTCACGGTCTATTCACAAAAAGAGGAATATTTGTTCATAATCCCATGGTATCATCATAATCGTAAAGGGAAAGGATAAAGGAAACGGAGTCCTTCCCACCGAATTCATAAATTTTTTCCCGCCCCTCGGGGCGACGAATAGGAGGTATTTATTATGTTCCTTACACCGTATCGCAGAAATGAGATCAACACCTTCAATCCCTTCAAGGCCATGGATGAGCTGGAGCGCCGCTTCTTCGGCAGCGAGAGCATCGACGAGTTCAAGACCGATATCCGCGAGGAGGACGGCAACGTGATCCTGGAGGCCGACCTGCCCGGCTTCAAGAAGGAAGACGTGCATGTGGACCTGGACGACAACTTTATGACCATCTCGGCGGAGCGCCACTCCGACTACGAGCAGAAGGATAAGCAGGGCAACTATATCCGCTGCGAGCGCTCCTACGGCAGCTTCTCCCGCAGCTTTGACATCACCGGCATCGACCGGGAGCAGATCAAGGCTTCCTTTGAGAACGGCGTGCTGACCCTGACCATGCCCAAGCAGACCCAGCCGCAGATCACTTCCCGTCGGCTGGAAATCCAGTAAACGCTCCGCCCCTTTCGGGCGCCTGTAAACGACAAGAGCCGCGCGGCGAAATGGCCGCGCGGCTCTTGCTGTTTTATTATCGCTGCAGTTCTTCCGTTTGAGAGAGCGTGATTTTTTGATAAGCGTTTCCCTTGTCGTTAGGGTGCGGCTCCAAGCCGATGATGGTAATATCTCCTTTTCCCGGGGCATAGACCCAAAAGATCCGCCCGGCAGCCGGGGTGTTGTTTTCCAGGTAAGATTCCCACACCTTCATGCCATAGCGCTTGGTGAGGGCACCGATCTCGTGACTGTGAAGGCCCGGGTATCGTGGGTCCTCCGCCAGCAGCTTCAGCGCTTTCCCCAGCGTCTTGTATAGCTTCAGTTCATCCCGTTTGGCGTTTCCTCGGGTGGCCTTTTCTTTCAAGTCTGCCCATAGCGCCGCCATTTCCGGGATGCCCATTCTGATTTGATATCCCATCCGCTCAAAATTCCGACAGGTCGATGGCCTCAGATGCCTTGCCCTCCCGAAGGGCCTCCATGGCGGAGTCCATCATGGCAAGAGTATTTGCCGAAACGCTGAACGGCGCTGTCAGCTCCCGCGGCTCCAGCAGGATCGTGCCATCCTCATATTCCTTGACATTATAATATTCAAAACGTGCGTTTCTAAGGGTGATTCGTTTTTTCCCGTCTATCTTCGCATCATAGCTTCTCATGACTGCATCCATTGGCACATACTCCTTTCAACAGGTGGGCTTGTGGGATATCCCACGCATAGTATATGCCAAGCAGCAGAAAAAGTCAACCGGAAATATATCCCACACCGCTTTCAATCCGCGAAGAAGCGCATTTCCTCCAGCGCGTCCAGGACCTCGTCCTCCCGCTCGGGGGGCATTTCCAGGCGCAGGACCTTCTTCACGGTGTCCGCCTCCAGCACGGCCACGTCCCCGAAGCGGGCCAGCAGCTCCGGCACCTTGGCGGAGCATTCCTTGCAGTGGATCTTCCCGTCGCAGCTCTGGCAGTCGAAGTAATTCAGCTCGTAGTCAAACTGCATGCTTACACCCCCCACGGCCCGGCGCCGTCATAGAAATACTCGTCCTTCTGCGAGGCGCGGCGTACCAGCCGGAAGGACACGATGAACAGCGCCGCGACGAAGGCGATGAAAATGAGCGAGAAAACGGAGCTGGACAGGGAGGCGATAAAGTCATAGCAGCCGTGGAGCGCCACCGGCAGCCACAGGGCCGCCCGGCGGGCCCGCTTGGAGCGGGCGGGCTTCCCCGCCAGCTCATAGCGCTTGGCGAGGCCGTACCACACGCCCATGAACACGCCGAAGCAGGCGTGGCCGGGCACCGCCGTCACCGCCCGCAGGGCCGCCGTGCCCAGGCCGTAGCGCAGGACGTAGCCCACGTTCTCCCAGAGGGCGAAGCCCAGGGAGACGAAGACGGCGTAGACCACCCCGTCGAACTGGCAGTTGAAGCTGGGGCTGTTCCAGGTCCGCCGCCGCAGGAGCAGATACTTGAAGCCCTCCTCCGCCAGACCCACCACGAAGAAGCAGAAGACGAAGGTATAGCTCACCTCGCCGCCGGGCCAGATCCGCTGCAAAAGCCAGCTTCCTCCTCGCTCGGCCAGGGAGGCAAAGGCCGTAGCCAAAATGCCGTAAAGCACCAGGCTCAGCAGCAGGCCGGTGGGCTCCCGCTCCAGCCGGTCCGCCCGATAAACGCGGATCAGCAGCACGATGGCGGGGATCACCGCCGCCGCGATCAGGATATAGCGCATTGTTTTTCCTCCGGGACAGGCTCAGAAAACGATGATGGGCTTGATGGCGGTGCCCTTGTGAGAATCCTCCAGGGCCTTCTCCAGCTCGTCAAAGCGATAGAAGCGGGAGAGCTTATCCACGGGGAAGCGGCCCTCCTGATAATACTGCACCAGGCGGGGGATAAAGACCTGGGGATTGGAGGCGCCCTCCACGGTGCCGCCCAGGGTGACGCTGCTGCCCACCAGGTCCATGCTGGCGTTCAGCGGCACGTCCCCGGCGAAGCTGACCACCATGGCGTAGCCATCCGGCCGCATGCTGCGCAGCATCTGCTTGACGAGGATGCCCAGGCCCGCGGCCTCCAGGGCGAAATGCACGCCCCGGCCCCCGGTGAGACGCTTGATCTCGGCGGGCACGTCCGCACATTCCTTGCCGTTGATGACGTGGGTGGCGCCGCACTCCTTCGCCAGCTCCAGGCGTGAGGGGACCACGTCCACGGCGATGATGGTGCTGCAGCCCGCCAGCTTCGCGGCCATGATGGCGCTGAAGCCCACCGCGCCGCAGCCGAAGACGGCGTAGGTATCGCCGGGGCGGGGCTTCTGCTTATTGAGCACCACGCCGGAGCCCGTCTGAGCCCCGCAGGCCAGAGAGCAGAGCTGCTTGAGATCCGCCTCCGGGTCCACCTTCACACAGGCGCGGGCGGCGGCGACGCAGTGGTCCGCCAGGGAGCCCTGGCCGAAGAGGGAGCCGATCTCGGCCCCGTTTGCATCGGTGATGCGGCGGGTGCCGTCCTCATAGCCGCCGAAGAAAAACAGCTCCGTGGAGCGGTCGCAGGCATAGGGACGCCCGTCCAGGCAGGGCTCACAGTGGCCGCAGAAGGGGAAGGAGATGATCACGTGGTCGCCCACCTGCAGCTCGGTGACGCCGGGGCCCACCTGCTCCACCACGCCGACGCCCTCGTGGCCCAGCACCATGGGCAGGGGCGTGGGCATATCCTGATTCAGCACCGTGGTGTCCGTGTGGCAGACGCCGCAGGCCGTGAGCTTCACCAGCACCTCGCCCAGTCTGGGCTCCCCCAGCTCCAGCTCCTCAAAGGTCAGCTTGCCCTTTTCCCGGGCCACCGCCGCTTTGATCTTCATAATATATACCTCCCAAGTCAAAATATGGTTTTTCCCTATTGTACACGATTCCGCCCATCCCGTCAAGGAAACGAAAAGTGAAAAGAGCCCTTGCACTGCGGCAAAAATGTTGTATAATAAGGTGTTCAGCAAAATTTCGTCGGGGAGTGGGAACCTATGCGCGAGGAAGACCGTCAAAAAATCGAGACGCTGGCCGAGGCTCTGAATGGGGCTGAGCGCATCCTCATCGGGGCCGGGGCGGGGCTTTCCGCCGCGGCGGGGCTCAGCTATTTCGACGAGGAGGTTTTCAAAACCTGGTTCCCCGCCCTCCTGAAGGAGGGCTATCGCTGCCAGTACAACCTGGTGGGCTTCGGGGATGAGGACTGGAGCCTGGGCCGCAAGTGGGCCTATTGGGCCACCCACGTTCACTACGTCCGCGAGGTTTTCCCCTCCGCGCCCCTGTACCACGAGCTGCTGGCTCTTTTGCAGGGCCGGGACTGGTTTGTGGTCACCTCCAACGCGGACCGGCAGTTTTTCCGGGCGGGCTTCCCCATGGAGCGGGTCTTTGAATACCAGGGCAGCTACGACAACATGGGCTGCTCCGTCCCCTGCGGACACCACACCTGGAACAGCCTGGAGCCCCTGGCCCGGGCACGGGAATTCATCGACCCCGAAACCTTCACCTGCGCCCCCGAGGGCATCCCCCGCTGCCCCGTCTGCGGGGCTCCGGCGGAGATGTGCTTCCGGCCCGAAAACTACGCCGAGGGGCGGGACCGCTACGTGGATTTCGTGAACGGCAGCGAGGGCAAGAGGCTGGTGCTGGTGGAGCTGGGCGTGGGCTTCAACACCCCCGGCGTGATCCGCTGGCCCTTTGAGCGCATCTGCCGCGCTCTGCCCGAGGCGAGGCTTTTCCGGGTAAACCGGGGCTATCTGGACTACCCGGGCCACAAGGGCTACCCCACCGTGCCCCCCGAGCTGGGGGACCGGGCCACGGCCATCGACTGCGACGCCGCCGAGGTCATCATGGCCCTGCGGGACATGTAGGGTGCCCTGCGCCCCCCCTGATGCCTTAAAATGAGATTGACACAAACTTCCGCGCCGGTGTATGCTGAGATTGCGCATAATAAGGAGACGAAGGAATGGACAAGCGCATCGGTCTGTATTTTCATATTCCCTTCTGCGCCTCCCGCTGCGGCTACTGCGACTTCTGCTCCACCGCCGGGCGGACGGATCTGATGGACCGCTATCAAAAGGCCCTGCTGCGGCATTTCACGGAATTTGCCCCCCGCCTGGAGGACTATCTCGTGGATACGGTCTATTTCGGCGGCGGCACCCCGAGCTGGTACGGTGCTGAACGGCTGCTGGAAATATTCGAGACCGTCAAGCGCCGCTGCCGGGTGCTGACGGACGCGGAGGTCACGCTGGAGGCCAACCCGGACAGCGTCAGCGCCCGCGCGCTGAAGCAGCTCCGCCGGGCGGGCTTCAACCGCGTCTCCATCGGGATGCAGTCTGCCAATGACGGGGTGCTGAAGGCCATCGGCCGCCGCCACCGCTTTGAGGACGTGCTGGACGCGGTGGACGCCGCCCGGGAGGCGGGCTTCGACAATCTGAGCCTGGACCTCATCTACGGCCTTCCCGCCCAGAGCCGGGAGGACTGGGCCGACAGTCTGTCCCGGGCCGTACTCATGAAGCCCAACCACCTCTCCTGCTACGGGCTGAAATTGGAGGAGGGCACCCCTCTCTACCGCCTACGGGACAGCGCGCTGATCCCGGACGACGACACCCAGGCGGACATGTACCTCTACACGGTGGAATACCTGGCCACCCGGGGCTACGCTCAGTATGAGATCTCCAACTTTGCCCAGCGGGGCCGGGAATCCCGGCACAATCTCAAATACTGGCTGCTGGAGGATTACGCGGGCTTCGGTGCCTCCGCCGCCTCCTGCATCGGCAGCTCCCGCTACACCTTCACCCGGGACGTGGAGGGCTACATCGCCTCGGTGATGGACGGCTCCCCCCTCCTCTGCGAATCCGAGGAGCTCAGCCACCACGCCCGCGCCGCGGAATACGTGATGCTGGGCCTGCGCACGACCCGGGGCATCTCCGCCGAGGATTTTGACCGCTACTATCGCGGGGCCTTCCCGGCGCTGGAGCCGCTGCTCCGCTCCTATCAGAAATACGGCTTCGCCCGTCAGTTGGGCGACCGCTGGTGCTTCACCCCCAAGGGCTTCCTGCTCTCCAACAGCCTCATCGGTGAGCTGCTGGACGCCCTGGCGGAAAAGCGCTATGATCTCAGCGCCCCCTGGCGGCGCGAGGATTATTACTCCTCCCTCTTTTGAAGCGTTTTCTTACTATAAAAGGTTGGTGACAGAGTTTGAAATTAGTCAGTACCCACTCCCGCAGCCGCAAGGCCCAGAAGACGGCCCAGAAGACGACCCCGCGCCGGGAAACGGCCTCCCGGCCAGCTCCCGCGCCCCGGCAGACGAAGAAGGGCGGCGGCGCCAAGGGCGTTCTCGCCGCGCTGCTGGCGGTGATCCTTTTTGCCGCGGCGGCGGGCGGCGCCTATGTGATCTACACGGCGAACAACTACGAGACCATCCTCCCCAACGTCTACGCCTACGGCATGAATCTGGGCGGACTGACGGAGGAGGAAGCCGCCACGAAGCTGGCCTCCGCCGTGGAGGAGCCGGACGAGACCGTCACCGTGCGTTTTTCCACCGGAGAGACTCTTTCCGTGGCGGTGGCCTCGCTGGTGGAGCCCTTTGACTACGGCGAGGTGGCTCACGCCGCCTGGGAATATGGCCGGGCCCAGGGCAAGGTCTCGCCCCTGCAATATCTGAAAAGCCTGGGAGAGTCCAAGGAGCTCTTCTCCGGCGACGTCGCCCTGCAGCTGGACGGGGCCCCCGTCCGGCAGCAGATCGCGGAGGTGGCCGCCAAGGTCAATTCTTCCCTGGTCGACAGCGCTTATACGGTGGACGGCAGCAGCCTGACCATCGTGAAGGGTGCCTCCGGCGTCATGGTGGACGAGGAGGAGGTCTATCGCCTGGTGATGGAAGCCCTGGAAAAAGGAAACTATGGCGTGATCGACTACACGCCGGACTACTCCGCCCCCGGCAGCATTTCCCTGGAGGACATTCACCGCATCATTACCCGCCCGGCTGTGGACGCCCACTTTGCCGAGGACTTCACCGTGATCCCCGAGGAGGAGGGCGTGACCTTCGATCTGGCAAGCGCCGCCCGCCTCTATGAGGCGGCGGAGGACGGCGCGGTGATCACCGTGGCCCTGCAGACCGTTCCCGCCGAGGTGGACGCGGAATCCCTCAGCGCCATGCTCTTCCGGGATAAGCTGGCGAGCTGCGTCACCTATCTCACTGCCAATTCCGTCCGCTCCAAGAACGTGGAGCTGGCCGCCAACGCCGTGAACGATTATCAGATGCTGCCCGGCTCCATCTTCTCCTACAACGACGTGGTGGGTGAGCGGACCGAGGCCCGGGGCTACGGCAAGGCTCCCGCTTACCTGGCCGGCGAGGTGGTGGACGAGGTCGGCGGCGGCATCTGCCAGGTTTCCAGCTCCATCTACTACTGCTGCCTCTACGCCGAGCTGGAGATCGTTTCCCGCACGGGGCACATGTACGCCCCCTCCTATATTCCCTTCGGCATGGACGCCACCGTGAGCTGGGGCGGCCCCGACTTCCGCTTCAAGAACAGCAGCAGCTACCCCATCAAGATCGTCGCCTGGCGGGACGGCGGCCAGCTCACCGTGGAGATCTACGGCACCAAGACCGACGACACCCGCGTGGAAATGAGCTACACCGTGCTGGAAACCTATCAGCCCACCACCATTTACCGGGAGGATGATTCCATCGCTCCCGGCGGCTCCCTGGCCAAGACCAGCGCCGCCACCGGCTATAAGGTGGAGACCTACAAGACGGTCTATGACGGCAGCGGCGTCCAGCTCAGCCGCAGCAAGGTGAACACCACCGTTTACAACAAGCGGGATATTCTGATCCTGGTGGCTCCCGGCGAGCTCTATCTCTACGATCCCAGCGTCCCGGCCCCGGAGCAGCCCCCCGAGGAGGAACAGACGCCCGAGGAAGAGCAGCCTCCCGTCGAGGAGCAGCCTCCTGTGGAAGAGCAGCCTCCTGCGGAGGAACAGCCGCCTGCGGAGGAGCAGCCCCCCGTCGAGGAACAGCCGCCCGTCGAGGAGCAGCCGCCCGTGGAGGAGCAGCCCCCGGTGGAGGAGCAGCCCGCCGGGGAGGAAGAGCCCCCCGGGGGGGCGCAGGCGCCCGTGGAGGACGATCCCTTCCTGGGAGATTAAGCAGAACAGTGAAAACATCCCCCGCCTCATGTGAGGCAGGGGGTGTTTTTTGCTTATTTCCCGTAATACCAGCGGACCTTATCCTGATAAAACCGCTGGATCAGACCGTATTTCTTCTTTGCCCGCTCGTCGAAGCTGGCGCCCATGACGGAGGCGGCGAAGGCGAAGCCGCCGCCGGGAGCCAGGCCCTCCACATAGCTTTCCAGGGCGGCCAGCAGCTCCTCCTCCGTGCTGTCCGGCCAGGTGGCGGGGCCCGTGGAGTCCCAGCCGCCGATGATGGCCATTTTCCGCCCGTATTTCGCCTTGATGCCCCTGAGGTCGTTGACCGGCTGGGCCGGGTCCCAGCCCGAAATGCCCAGGTCAAACCAGTCCGGCAGCTGATCCTCGCAGCGGCCGCAGTTATGGATCGTGACGAAAAGGCCCTCGTTCAGCGCCTGCTCGCAGTGCCGCTGATAGACGGGCTTGAGGACGCGGCGGTAGAGGTCCATGGAAATGAAGGGATTCAGCGCCGTGGCGGTGTCGTCCGTGAGATTCACGGCGAGGAAGCCGCCCCGCCGGACGTACTGCCGCTGGATCTCCAGGTAATAGTCGCAGAGGTAGTTGAGCAGCGCCAGGCACTCCTCCGGCTCCTCATACATGGCGCAGAGGCCGTCCTCAAAGCCCATGAACTTCATAATGTGCTGGAAATAGCCGTTGTTCGTCACCAGCAGCAGGGGGTTGCGGGCCGGGTCCCGATGATCCACGTCGGCAGAGACCACCTTGTCCCAGTCCACGCCGGAGAGGTCCGGGGTTTTGATCACGTCCCGCCATTTGGTAATGTCGTGGAGGATGTGCTTGCCCGGCACGGGGATGGCGGCCCCGTCCGCCTCCGCCGCCGTGGTGTACTCCACGCCGAAAACGTCAAAGCCGCTGCCGTGGGGTCTGAAGCCCTGGCGGTTGAAGGTAGGATAAAAGCGCCAGAGGAACATGTTGTAGCTGGGGATGAACTGGGGCATTTCCCCGGCCAGAAGGCGGCGGAAATTTTCCTTTTCGCTGAGCTCGGTCATTCCTTTCCACCTCCCAGGGGATCGACCTTTTTAATGGCCCCCACGCCCCGGGACAGGCCGCGCTTTTTATAGCGCTCGCCCCAGTTCCCGGCGGGGCAGTAGACCTGGCACTTGCCGCAGTGCCAGGATTCGGTGTGCTGCAGGCCCGCCTCGGAGATGGGCATGGAGGCCTGGACCTTCGCCAGCTCCTCAAAGCTCATATCCAGCTTGTCCGTATAATCCGCCTTGCCGTTGAGCCCCTTGGTCATGGCGTATTCGGCCACGAGGCAGCGGACCATGTCGATCCGGCAGTAGTCGTAGCTTTTGCCGCCCATGCTCACATGCTTTGGCTCCCCCTCCCCGGGCTTGCTGAGGGCCTGCACCGGGCAGACCTTCGTACAGATGCCGCATTTCTCCGGGTCGCAGAGACGCGGCCCGTCGTACATGGGGTCCGGCTCCAGCTCCGCCGTGGTCAGCACCACGCCGAAGCGCTGGCGGGGGCCGAACTCCGGCGTCAGCACGATGCCGAGCCAGCCGAACTCCCCCAGCCCCGCCGCCACGGCGCTGTGGCGCAGGCTGATCTGGGCCCCGTTGGTCATGGGCCCGGTGGAAAGGGGCGTCGCCACCTCGTCCAGCTCATGCTCAATGTAATTGGCCAGGGCGTAGCAAACGTAGGTCAGCTCAAAATTGGGCAGCATGGTATAGCCGTAGGTGCCCCAAAGGCCCTTCATGCCGTACATGTCGTCCTCATAGGCGCGGAAATTGGCCTGCACGACCCCGTCCAGCAGGCGTTTGGCCACCACGATGACCGAGCGGCAGCCGGGCAGCAGCTCCGTGGGGTGCCGCCCCGGCGGGGACTCTGCGAAGCGGTCAATCCCCGCGACGCCGCAAAGGTCCATCCCCAGCTTCTTCGCCAGGTCCTTGATCTCTTGCTTGCGATCCATCTTCTCTCTCCTTTTCTTCTGTTCGTCGGGCTGGTTTCGGGCTTCTTTGGCTTTATACTAAACTCCCATAGAACCATTTTAATCTATTCCGGCAGAAATCGTGCCATACGTCGTTGTCGTCCTTGCCGGGCGCCGGCCCGCCTGCGTCCTCCGCCTCGTCTGGCGCAATTTCTGCTCGGAATATTTTTCAACTTTTCTATGGGAGTTCAGTATAATCATACGCTTGATTGCTGTTTCCGTCAACATAAAACGCTCCCCCCGCGGGAAGCGGCCTGTTCCGCTTCTCACAGGGGGAGCCTTGTCTTGTATGGGGTCAATAG
>CAMVOG010000024.1 GCA_947169005.1 uncultured Clostridia bacterium
GGTTTTCGACACGAAGATGGACTTTTCCAAGAAGATCGAGCCCATCAAGGGGGAGCCCCCCAGCCCCCTGGACCTGCCCACCGGCTGCCCCTTCCAGGACCGCTGCGAGCATTGCATGGCCCGCTGCCGCGCGGAGAAGCCCAAGCTGCGGGAGCTGGAGCCCGGCCACGAGGTGGCCTGCTTCCTCTATGAGCGAGAGGAGGCGAAGGCATGAGAAAACTGACCGCGCTGCTGCTGGCCCTCTGCCTCTGCCTGAGCCTTGCCGCCTGCGCCGCGGCCCCCGCCGCCCCGAGCGGCGGGAGCGGGAGCGAAACGGAGGTGCATAAGCTCGGCGTCATCGTCTACGACACCGGGGACGAGGAGGTCATCGGCTTCCGGGAGTATCTGCAGGGCTATATCGAGGATAACTTCGAGATGGTCAAATTCGTCTACTCCGGCTCCATCGGCTCCGGCGAGGAGGAGCTGGACTTCATCCGCTCCGCCTGCGAGGAGGGCGTGGAGGGCTTCCTGTCCTTTCTGAGCTACGATCTCCGGGCCGAGGTCGCCCTCTGCGAGGAGCTGGGCGCCTATTACCTGCTGGCCTCCGGCACCGTTTCCGCCGAGGACTTCGACGCCGTGGCGGAGAACCCCTGGTTCCTGGGCGTGTTCGGCCCCGGCCAGCCCTTTGAGTTCCAGGCCGGCGCGGATATGGCCCGCTTCTTCCTGCGGGAAAAGGTGGGCAGCCGCTACTTCATCCTCAGCGGCGGCGCGCCCCTGGGCAACGAAATGCACTATCAGCGCACCCTGGGCATCCTGGACGCCTTCTCCAGCGCCTACGGCGTCGTCTTCCCCAGCACCCGCGCGGAGCTGGCCATGGCGGAGAAGCCCATCACCGTGGAGACCGAGCGCGTCACCGTGACCATCTGCCCCGGCTACGTTTCCGGCGAGGCCTTTTTCCAGACCGCCAAGGAAGCCTTCGAGGCGGGGAAGTACGACGCGGTGCTGTCCGTGCTGCCCCCGGTGGATATGATCGACGTGATCGGCAAGACGCCCCTGGCCGTGGTGGACAGCTACAACACCCGGAATTTCCAGCTTTTCGCCAAGGACACGCTGAAATTCGTGGTGGGCAAGTACAATTCCCTGGTGGGCCCCGCCTTCGCGCTGATGCTCAACGCCGTCACGGGCCACGCCGCGGACTTCCGGGACGGGGGCCGCGCCCTCCGGGTCACCCAGGGCTTCTGGATGTCGGACAGCGCCGAGGACTACAACGAGAAGTACGCCCTCTCCACCTCCGCCACCATGAACGCCTATAATTTCGACGATCTCTCCCGCGTGATCCGCCTTTTCAACCCCGAGGCTGACGTGAACGAGCTCATCGCCCTGGCAGAGGCCTGCTCCTTCAGCGCCGTCCGCGCCAGAAGAGGCGGAACGATGGACAATTGACAATTGATAATTGACAATGGACAATGGACAATGGGTGACTGCTTGAAAGGGAATTCGTAAAACGCACCGTAGGGGCGGCCTGAGGCGCTGAAAAGGGACGATAGCGCGCCGCACGTCCGGCTGGCGCCCAAAGGGCGCCCCTACGGTTGCGTTGATTTCGAGCGTCATATCTCTTATCTCTTATCTTTTATCTTTTGCCCTCCCGTCTTTCCCCTTGACAGCGTCCCATCCTTGTGTTATCCTGTCTACAGTTGAATGATTGTTCAACTATAGGAGGATGATACCGTGGCTGAAAAAAAGAACGATGCGCTGAGCCCTCTGCCCGAGGAGGGAAGCTGTGACTGCGAGATGATCCATGAGGACGCCGTGGCCCGTGCCCGGGATGCCCAGGTCTCCGAGGAGGAGATCGGGCGGCTGGCGGCCCTGCTGAAGCTCTTCGGGGACCCGACCCGCCTGCGCCTGCTCCAGGCCCTGCGGCCCGGGGAGCTCTGCGTCTGCGACCTGGCGGCCCTGCTGGGCCTTACGAAATCCGCCGTTTCCCACCAGCTCAAGCTGCTGCGCATGGCGGACCTGGTCCGCTATCGCCGGGAGGGGCAGGTGCTCTGGTATTCCCTGGCAGACGAGCATGTTTCCGCCCTGCTGGACCTGGGCTTTGAGCATATCAACGAGTGATCGACCGGCTGAGCCGGAAAAAATGAAGCAGACCCCTGCGGCCTGCAATGTAAGGTGACAATATGAACAAGAAGCAGAAAAAGCTGCTGATCCGCATCATCATCGCGGCGGTACTCTTTGTGCCGCTCTATCTTATCAGCGAGGACATTGTAAAGCTCCCCTTCCTGGAGGCCATGCCGGAGCTGACGAAAAACGTCATTCTTTTCGTCTTCTTCCTCATTCCCTACCTGCTGGTGGGCTATGATATTCTCCGCAAGGCCTTTCTCGGCATCAGGAACAAGCAGGTCTTTGACGAAAACTTCCTCATGACCGTCGCCACCGTGGGCGCCATCGTCCTGGGCGAGTACGGCGAGGGCGTGGCCGTCATGCTGCTCTACCAGGTGGGCGAGCTCTTCCAGAGCTACGCCGTGGGCAAGAGCCGCCGGAACATCACCGAGCTCATGGACATCCGCCCGGACTACGCCAACATCGAGGTGGACGGCGAGATCGAGCAGGTTGACCCGGACGAGGTGGAGGTGGGCAGCATCATCGTGGTGCAGCCCGGCGAGAAGATCCCCCTGGACGGCGTGGTGGTGGAGGGCTCCTCCGCTTTGAACACCAGCGCCCTCACCGGCGAGAGCAAGCCCGTGGAGGTGGGCCCGGAGAGCGACGTGCTGTCCGGCAGCATCAACATGACGGGCGTGCTGAAGGTGCGCACCACCACGGAGTTCGAGGAATCCACCGCCTCCAAGATCCTGGACCTGGTGGAGAACGCCGCCTCCCGCAAGTCCAAGTCCGAGAACTTCATTTCCAAGTTTGCCAAGCTCTATACCCCCATCGTCTGCTACGCGGCCCTGGCCCTGGCCATCCTGCCCCCCCTGTTCATCATGCTTACGGGCGTCGGGCGGGAGGTCTATGAGAGCGTGGGCGCCATCTGGAGCACCTGGGTCCTCCGCGCCTGCACCTTCCTGGTCATCAGCTGCCCCTGCGCCGTGGTCATTTCCATCCCCCTCAGCTTCTTCGCGGGGCTGGGCGGAGCCAGCAACCAGGGTATCCTCATCAAGGGCTCCAACTACCTGGAGACCTTGTCTGAGGTCCGCGTGATCGCCTTTGACAAGACGGGCACCATCACCAAGGGCAACTTCGCCGTCACCAGCGTCCACAAGAGCCCCATCGAGGACGCGAAGCTGCTGGAATACGCGGCCCTGGCCGAGTGCCACTCCTCCCATCCCATCAGCCGCAGCCTCAAGGAGGCCTACGGCAAGCACATCGACCCCGCCCGGGTCACGGACGTGCAGGAGATCAGCGGCCACGGCATCACCGCCAAGGTGGACGGCGTGGACGTGGCCATCGGCAACGAGAAGCTCATGGCCCGCATCGGCGTGAGCTTTGAGGAGTGCCATCACGTGGGCACCCTGCTCCACATGGCCGTGGACGGCAAGTATTCCGGCCACATCGTCATTTCCGACGAGCTGAAGGAGCATTCCAAGGAGGCCATCGCCGCCCTGAAAAAGGCCGGCGTGGAAAAGACCGTCATGCTCACCGGCGACAACGAGACCGTCGCCAAGGCCGTGGCCGCCGAGGTGGGGCTCACGGACTACCGGGCGGGCCTGCTGCCCGCCGACAAGGTGAGCTGCGTGGAGGAGCTGCTGTCCGAATGCACCGGCTCCAAGCGCCTGGCCTTCGTGGGCGACGGCATCAACGACGCCCCCGTCCTGTCCCGGGCCGATATCGGCATCGCCATGGGCGCCCTGGGCTCCGACGCGGCCATCGAAGCCGCCGACGTGGTGCTGATGGACGACGATCCCATCAAGATCGCCAAGGCCATCCGCATCTCCCGCAAGTGCCTGGGCATCGTGAAGCAGAATATCGTCTTCGCCCTGGCGGTGAAGTTCATCTGCCTGCTCCTGGCCGCCGTGGGCATCGCCAATATGTGGATCGCCATCATCGCCGACGTGGGCGTGATGATCCTGGCCGTTGCCAACGCCATCCGCTGCCTCTTCGTCAAGAAGCTATGAGAGGCCAGACCATTGATATGACGAGGGGCCCGCTTGCGGGCCCTCTCGTGCGCTTTATCCTGCCCCTGATCGGCAGCAGTATCTTCCAGCAGCTTTACAATACGGTGGATTTCCTCTTCGTGGGGAACTTCCTGGATAAGACGGCCGCCGCCGCCGTGGGGGCCAGCGCCACCCTCATTACCTGCACCATCGGCCTCTTTTCGGGTATCTCCGTGGGCACCAGCGTGGTGGCTTCCCAGGCCGTGGGCGCGAAGGACGTCGACCGGGCGGAAAAGGTCGTCCACTCCTCGGTGCTCTTCGGCCTGGTGGGGGGGCTGCTGATCCTGGCCCTGGGCCTCGCTTTTTCCCCGGCTCTGCTGCGGGTCCTGCGCACGCCGGAGGAGGTCATGCCCCAGGCGCTGACCTATCTGCGCATCTACCTGCTCAGCGTGCCCATGCTGATCTTCTACAACATGGTCTCCGGCGGCATGCGCACCTATGGGGACACCCGCACCCCCTTCCTTGTGCTGGTGGTCTGCGGTATCCTCAACGTGGGGCTGGACGCGCTGTTCATCGTGTGGATCCCCCTGGGGGTGGCGGGCGTCGCCATCGCCACAACGATCACCCAGAGCCTCTCGGCCCTGCTGATCGGCTGGTTCGCCTCCCGGCCGGGCCGGATACTGCGCCTCTCCGCGAAGAAGCTGCATATGGATTGGGGCATTCTCAAGGCCGTGCTTTTCGTGGGCCTGCCCACGGGGGTGCAGACCGTTATCATCACCGTGTCCAACGTCATGGTGCAGTATTACATCAACGACTTCGGGGAGACGGCGGTGGCGGCCTTCGCCACCTATTATAAGGTGGAAAACTTCGTCTACCTGCCCATCATGGCCTTCGGCCAGGCGGCCACCACCTTCGCCGGGCAGAATACCGGGGCGGGGCAGTTCCGCCGCCTGCGAAAGGGCATCGTGTTCATCACCCTCGCCTCCTCGGTGCTGGTGGGCTGCCTGGCCGGGACGGTGTTGCTCTTCCCGCGCGCGATCTTCGGCCTCTTTATGAAGGACGCGGAGGTAGTCACCAACGCCCTCAAGATCGTGATGATCTCCTATCCCTTCTACTGGGTCTATCCCTTCCTGGAAATGCCCGGCGGCGCGGTGCGGGGCATGGGCTATTCCATCCACTCCATGGTGCTGGTGATATTGAACCTCTGCGTTATCCGCGTGAGCCTGCTGGCGGTCTTTTCCCGGACTTATCACACCATCGAGTCCCTGGGCTCCGTCTATCCCATCACCTGGGCCACCGCCGCGATCTGCTTCGTCGCGCTCTTCGCGATTTTGATTACGAAGAAGATAAGGGAAGAGGACAAGATTAAAGATAAAGGATAAGAGATAAGAAAAAAATAAAAGATATTTGGCGTATCCCAATGAGCTGGCACGTTGTTTTGAGCGCTGTGGAGTATATGCGCGTTGCCGCCGCTCCTGCTCCCCGAGCCCTTTGTTCTCTGAACCCTGCTGCCTGTTCCCTGAGCCCTGTTCCCTGAGCCCTGAGCCCTGTTCCCTCGTTTCCCCCTTGACAAACCCTCGCAAGCTGATATAATACCCCTAAACTCTTTGCACTGCATCATGCTACAGTACAAACTGATCAGGCCGGAGCGCTATGCTCGGAGCCGGGTTACTTACGTAACAGTGGAATGACACCCACGGGACAGTAGGACTTTGCTGCTCTCGCGGGTGTTTTTTATACCGAAGAGAAAGCAAGTGTGATGAAAACCTTTTCGGGAGGCTGCTGTTATGAAGGAACAGACCAAAACCCGCGTCCGGGAGGACGCAAAGCAAAAGACGGAGTTCGAGCGCACCGCCGTGCGGGTATCCACCGTGGGCGTGGTCGGGAACGCCGTCTTGTCGTTTTTGAAGCTGCTGGCGGGCATTCTGGCCCACTCCGGGGCCATGATCTCGGACGCGGTCCACTCCGCCTCGGACGTGCTGGCCAGCGTCATCGTCATCATCGGCGTGAAGCTGGCCTCCAAGGCACCGGACAAGGAGCATCCCTACGGGCACGAGCGCTTTGAGTGCGTGGCGGCCATCGTGCTGGCGGTGGTGCTGCTGGTGACGGGCATCCTCATCGGCAAGTCCGCCCTGGACCAGATCACCGCGGGCCCGGGGGAGGCGATGAACGTCCCCGGCCTGCTGGCCCTCATCGCGGCGGCGGTTTCCATCGTCTGCAAGGAGGCCATGTACTGGTACACCCGCCACTACGCGCTGAAGATTGACTCCCAGGCGCTGAAGGCCAACGCCTGGCACCATCGCTCGGACGCCCTCTCCTCCGTGGGCGCCCTCGTGGGCATCGCCGGGGCCCGGCTGGGCCTGCCCATTCTGGAGCCCATCGCCAGCCTCGTCATCTGCCTCTTTATCCTCAAGGCCGCCTACGATATTTTCCGGGAGGCCATCGACAAGCTGGTCGACCATTCCTGCGACTCCTATGTGGAGGAGGAGCTGCGCCGCTGCGCCCAGGAGCAGCCCCAGGTGCAGGGCGTGGACCTGATCCAGACCCGAGAATTCGGCAACCGCATCTATGTGGATATCGAAATTTCCCTGGACGGGAATCTGACGCTGACGGAGAGCCACGCCATCGCCGAGCAGGTCCACGACGCCATCGAAAAGCGCTTCGACAAGGTGAAGCACATCATGGTCCATGTGAATCCGGTGTGATTGACAGGGAACAGGGAACAGGGAACAGGTAACAGGCAACAGAGAACAGAGAACAGAGAACAGAAACGGCCCGGCGGATGCTCCGCCGGGCCGTTTTGAGCCCTGAGCCCTGAGCCCTGTTGCCTTGTTCTCACACCTGCAATCTCTTTACCATCTCGTCATGGGCTGCCAGCTCGGCGGCGTCATCCAGGGGGGCCAGCTCGGCGCTGCCGTATTTGCGCGCCAGGGCCGTTTGCAGCAGGAAGTCGCAGAAGGCGGGGTTTTTGGGCAGCAGGGGACCGTGGCTGTAGGTGCCGAAGACGTTGCGATAGCGCACGCCCTCGGTGCCGTCCTCGCCGTTGTTGCCGTGGCCGGAGATCACCCAGCCCAGGGGCTCCACGCCGGGGCCCAGGCGGGTCTTGCCGCTGTGGTTTTCAAAGCCCACCACGGTGCTGCCGCCGCTCTTGTCCCCGCAGCGGAAAAGGTAGTTGCCGATCATGCGGGGTTCGCTGCCCACGGTGTGGAAGTCGATGGCCCCGATGAAGTCGCAGCGCTTGCCCTCGGCGGTCTCGTAATAGTTGCCCAGCATCTGATAGCCGCCGCAGATGGCGAGCAGGGCCACCCCGTCCTCGATGGCAGAGCGCAGGGAGGCGTCCTTCCCCCGGTGCAGGTCCGCCAGCAGGGCCTCCTGCTCAAAGTCCTGGCCGCCGCCGATGAAAATGAGGTCGAAGTCCGCGAGACTCGCCTGCTCCCCGATGGGAAGCTCCGTCACCTCGGCCTCAATGCCCCGCCAGCCCAGCCGCTGCCGGAGGCAGAGAATGTTCCCCCGGTCCCCGTAGAGATTCAGCACGTCGGGGTACATGTGGCAGATTTTCAGTTCCATCCCTCAGCCCTCCCAGAAATCCGCGCCGCCGCAGCGCTTGATAAGCTGGGGGCGGAAGTCCAGCAGCGCCGTGTAGGTCGGCATTACGTAGACGGGAACCTGGGCCTTGCCCAGCCGCTCCGCCAGCGCGTCGTAGGAGGGCTCCGCCTCCACCTTTTCCGCCGCCAGGCCCGCGTATTTGAGCCGCACGGCCAGGTCCGCCGCCCGCTTTCCGGAGACGATCACCTTTTTGAGCCTGTCCCCGAAGCCTGGCAGCAGCTCAAAGTCCACGTCCCAGATCCAGGAAATGTCGGTGCCGTCGGCGTCGTTGTCGTTGAGCAAAATCGCCAGCTCCAGCTCCTCGGGCAGGGAGGAGAGGAAGCGCAGCACCTGGTTGCAGCCCGCCGGGTTTTTCACCAGCATCACCCGGGTGCCGCCCGCGCCCAGGTCGAATTTCTCCATGCGCCCGAAGCCGCAGCGGAAGGTGGCCGCCGCGTGGAGAGCGTCCTCGGTACTGACGCCCAGCTGCCGCACCGCGGCCAGCACGCCCACGGCGTTATATATATTGTAGAGGGCGGGGAGATTCACGCTGAGCCGCCGCTCCTCGCCGTCCACCCGCACCCGGGCCAGGCTGCCGTCGGCCCCCAGCTCCTCGATGGCGGTCACGGCCACGTCCGCCGCCGGGCGGGAATAGCCGCACTTGGGGCAGCGGAAGCCGCCCAGATGCCCGTAGGTCACGTAGTCGTATTCATATTCCGTCTTGCAGCGGATGCAGCGGCTGGCGTCCGAAAGCTGAGAGGGCTTCGCCGCCGGGTCCGCCGCGGACTTGTCCATGCCGTACCAGACCACGGGATTGGGCAGGTCCCCCGCCAGGGAGGCGGTGAGGGAGCAGTCCGCATTCAGGCAAAGCACCGTCTCCGGCGTTTTTTCCAGCCCCTCCCGGATGTTCCGCAGGGTGTGGGTCACCTCGCCGTAGCGGTCCAACTGATCCCGAAAGAGATTCGTCACCAGCACGGCCTTGGGCTTCAGAAGCCCCAGGGCGGTGCGGGCAGCGGCCTCATCGCATTCGATGACGGCGTATTTCTTCTTGCAATGGCCCGTGAGGCTGCTGTTCAGCGCCAGCTCCGTGGTGATGCCGCTGAGGAGGTTGGCTCCGCTGCGGTTGGCCAGCACGTCCAGCCCCGCGTCCCTCAGCGCCTGCTCCGCGATGCGGGAGGAGGTGGTCTTGCCGTTGGTGCCCGTGATGACCAATATTTCCACGCCCTTCGCCAGCCGCGCGGGCAGATCGGGGCAGAGCTTCAGCGCCCTGCTGCCGGGCATGGCGGTGCCGCCCCGGTGCAGCAGCCGGGCGGCCAGGTGGAGGCCCTTGCAGAGCCCCACGGCCAGAATCGTTTTGACAGACATGTGTCCGATCCCTTCTTTCCCGCCGCCCCAGGGCGGCGCTTCGCCTATTATACAGTCTTTTTTCTCATTGCGCAAGAGCGGGAAAAGACACCGCCCGACAAATTTCTTTTTCCGCGTACTTGCGCGCGCCTCTCGGGTCTGTTATAATAAATTTCCCAAAAAACGCAAGCACTCGCCGGGGAGCGGGATATTTCGACGGAAAGGGAGGAGAGCGGCGTGAAAAACGAGGAATACGTGCTGCCGGGGCAGCTTGAGATCCCCGTGGACAAGGTGGATCGCCTGCTGGACGCGGGGGACGGCGACGCCTGCCTGCTCTACCTCTATATTCTCCGCAACGAGGGGAATCTGAGCCTGGAGACCGCCGGGGAGGAGCTGGGCCTGGGGGACCGGGCCGACGCCGCCGCCGAAAAGCTGCGGGAGCTGGGCCTCATCGGCAGCCCCGGCAAGCGCTGGCGCGGCAAGGGCAGCCGCTCTGCCCGCCGGAGCGCCCCGCAGCCGCCGGAGCCCGTGGTGCTGCCGGAGCGGAAGGCGGAGCCCGCGCCCCCTGCCCGGACGGAAGCGCCCCCGGAAAAGCCCCTGCGCCAGCCGGACCGGCTGCCGGAATATTCGGGCAGGGAGCTGAGCAAAATGGGGCAGGACCCGAACTTTGCCGCCATGCTGGGGGAGGTCCAGCGCCAGCTCGGCACCATCCTCACTCAAAGCGGGCTGGAGGCCTTCGCCGGCTTTTATGACTACCTGGGCCTGCCGCCGGACGTGATCACCCTGCTGGTGGGCTACTGCGTGCAGCACCTGGGCCGCCAGGGAGCGGACGGGCAGCCCCGCAATCCGGGGCTCCAGGTCATCAAGCGGGAGGCCTACCATTGGGCGGAGCTGAATCTCCGGGACCTGGAGGCCGCCGGGGAATACGTAAAGCGCATGGAGGGAGCCAAATCTCTCAAAGGCCGCTACCGGGCCATTATGGGGCTGACGGAGCGCGGCCCCTCTCAGACGGAGGAGCGCTGCCTGGGGGAGTGGTCCGCCGCGGGCTACCCCGAGGAGCTTATCGCCGAGGCCTATGACCGCACGACCCAGAAGACCGGGCGGCTGGTCTGGAAATACATGGACGCGATCTTGAAAAACTGGGAGGCCAAGGGCCTCCGCAGCCTGGAAGCCGTCCGGGCGGGGGACACGCCCCCCGCCCGGTCCCCGCAGCATGAAGGCGGCGAGGAGGCCCCAGGCGAATACGACCGCATGAAGAAGTACCTGGACAAGCTGAAGGACAGCTGAAGGGGAGAACCTTATGGCATTGGACGGAAAGCTGCTGCGCCGGGCCATCGAGCGCCTGGAGGCGGACAACAAGCGGGACGAGCAGGCCCTGGAGGCCCGGCGGGAGAAGGTTTACAGCCGTCTGCCCCGGGTGCGGGAGATCGACGGGATCATCGCGGGCTCCTTCGCCAAGGCGGCCTACGCCGCCCTGGACGCGGGCGGGCGGGACCCCGCCGCCGTGCTGCGCAGCGTGGAGCTGGAAAACCTCTCCCTGCAGGCCGAGCGGGCGGAGCTGATGAGCGGCGCGGGCTTTGCCCCGGACTGCCTCACCATGAAGCCCCGCTGCGAAAAATGCGGGGACCGGGGCTACGTGGGCACGAAGCTCTGCGACTGCCTCCTGCGGTATTATAAGGAGGAGCAGCGCCGGGAGCTTTCCCAGCTTCTGAAGCTGGGGGAGGAGACCTTCGACGCCTTTTCCCTGGAATATTATGACGATCGGCCGGACCGGGACGGGCGCAGCCCGCGCCAGCGCATGGAGGTCATCTACGAGATCTGCCTGCAGTACGCCCGCAAATTCGGCGGCGAGCGGGACAATCTCTTTATGACCGGCGGCCCCGGCCTTGGCAAGACCTTCCTTTCCACCTGCATCGCCCGGGTGGTGTCCGAGGCGGGCTGGTCCGTGGTCTACGACACGGCGGTGAGCGTCTTCTCCCGCTTTGAGGAGGCCCGCTTCTCCCGCCTGGGGACGGACCCGGAGGAGCTGCGGGCGGAGCTGGAGCGCTATATGCGCTGCGACCTGCTGATCCTGGACGACCTGGGCACCGAGATGACCACCAGCTTCACCGTCAGCGCCCTCTATGACCTTATCAACACCCGGGTGCGCAGCGGCAAGAAAACCATCATCAGCTCCAATCTCTCGGTGGACGAGGTCCGCCGCCGCTATTCGCCCCAGATCGCCTCCCGCCTGGCGGGGGACTTCATGGTGCTCTCCTTCGTGGGCCGGGACATCCGGGCGATGAAGCGGGAGGGAGCTTAGATCAGAGTTCAGAGTTCAGAGATCAGAGAATGAGCAATGTGCAATATGCAGCGTCCCCGTTCCCTCGTCCCCTGTTCCCTGTTGCCTGTTCTCTGCTGCCTGAACTGTACTTTCAGCGCAAGTTTTCCTTCGTATTTATCCGAAAATTGCAAAGAAAGGTAGCTGCTTTTCATTTATTTGGTTTAATTTACAGTTGCGAAACCGAAAAAAACACTATATAATATTGAAGATATGATGTGGAGAGTGCGGACTGGCGACAGCCCGCCCGGAAAGGAGAAGCCATGCACGAAGAATTTCACGGAGAGCATGAGCATCAGCATACCCACAGTCACGAGCATACCCACGCGGACGGCGTGACCCATACCCATGAGCACGGCCACAGCCATACCCATGACCACAGCCATGAGGGCGCTGAGCACAGCCATGAGGCGCTGCACGCCGCCGGCGTTCCCCACGAGCACGTCCACGGGGACGGGGCGGATATGAAGGAAAACGTGGCTCTGCTGGACTTCATGCTGCATCACAACATCCATCACGCCGAGGAGCTGGAGGAGCTTGCGGGCAAGCTCCGGGAAATCGGCAAGCCCGAGGCGGCCGAGCGCATCTCCGCCGCCGTGACGCTGTTTGGCCAGGGCAACGACGAGCTTTCCGAGGCGCTGATGCTCATCAGCGAATAAGGAGGGAAGATCGATGTGCCTTGCGACCGCTATGGTGAACAGGAGCGGCAATGAGACCGTTCTTGCCAAAAATATCAGCACGATCCGCGTAGAAGGGAACAGCGTGGTGATGACCGACATCCTCGGCGAAGAATTCGTCGTGGAGGGAAGCCTGATCTCCGCCGATCTCGTCAACGGGGTCGTCAAGGTCCTGGCCGCCTGAGCCGGGACGGGATTTATACCAAGGAGGGGAAGCCTATGTCTTATACCGTTGCCGTGGCTGGAAAGGGCGGCACGGGGAAAACCTCACTGAGCGGGCTGATCGTCCACTATCTCAGCCAGATGGGCAAGGGCCCTGTGCTGGCCGTGGACGCGGACGCCAACTCAAATCTGAACGAGGTCCTCGGCGTCGAGGTGGAGACTACTCTCGGAGAGGTCCGGGAGGAGCTCGCCCACGCGGAGCTGATGGACCCCAGCCCGATCCCGAAGGGCATGACCAAGCAGGATTACGCGGAATTCAAGTTCAACCACGCCCTGATCGAGATGGATGATTACGATATGCTCGTCATGGGCCGGACCGAGGGTCACGGCTGCTATTGCTATGTCAACGGCCTGCTGCAGACCCAGATCCAGAAGTACGTGAGCCGCTATTACTACATGGTGGTGGACAACGAGGCCGGTATGGAGCATATCAGCCGCGGCGTCCTGCCCAGCGTGGACGTGATCCTGCTGGTGAGCGACTGCTCCCGCAGGGGCATCCAGGCCGTCGGCCGCATCGCCCGACTGGTCGAGAGCCTGGAGCTTGACGCCAAGGCCGTCAAGCTCATTGTGAACCGTGCGCCGAACGGGGAGCTGAGCGAGGGGATCAAGGAAGAGATCGCCCTGCAGAAGCTCGATCTGCTGGCCGTCGTCCCTCAGGACGAGCTGGTGTATCAGTTCGACACGGAAGGAAAACCCTTAGTAGACCTGCCCGAGGACGCGGCCATCAAGGTCGCGGTACGCGATATTATCCCCAAAATCATTTTGTAAAAGGAGAATTGAAGATGCCTTTTAAAAAGCCTGTTCAGAAGTTCAACGCAGCGATCAACACGGTCGAGCTCGGCGTTGGCGACAAGAAGATCGTATTGGGCGGCGAGAACGTCTACCCCTTCTACACCTTCGACGCGCCCATCGAGAACGCCCCCAAGGTGGGTCTCGAAATCTCCGACCTCGGCTATGCCGATCAGGTCCCCGGCATCAGCGGCTTCTATGCCGACTGCGCCACCATCGCGGATATGGCCAAGAAGGCTGCCGCCATCGAGGACGTGGATTTCATCGCCCTGCACCTTGACAGCGCCGATCCCAACGAGACCAACGCGCCCGTAGAGGACTGCGTCGCCACCGCCAAGGCGGTATGTGACGCCATCGACAAGCCCCTGGTCATCATCGGCTGCAAGAACGACGAGAAGGACGCCGCCCTGTTCTCCAAGGTGGCCGATGCCCTCCAGGGCAAGAACATCGTCGTGCTCTCCGCCAAGGAAGCCAACTACAAGGGCATTGCCGCCTCCGCCGGCCTGGCCTATAACCAGAAGCTGGGCGCTGAGTCCGCCGTGGATATCAACCTGGCCAAGCAGCTCAACGTGCTGATCACCCAGATGGGCGTCGCCCCCGGCAGCATCGTCATGAATACCGGCACCGCCGCCGCCGGCTACGGCTTCGAGTACGTGGTCTCCACCCTGGACCGCGTCAAAGCCGCCGCCCTGGGCCAGAACGACGCCTCCCTGCAGATGCCGATCATGACCCCCGTGGGCTCCGAGACCTGGGGCGTGAAGGAATCCATCGTCGAGGAAGCCGATATGCCCGAGTGGGGCAGCCGTGAGCAGAGAGGCATCAGCATGGAGGTCACCTCCGCCGCTGCCGTTCTCGCGTCCGGGTCCAACGCCGTCATCCTCAGACATCCCGAGTCTGTCGCCGCGGTGAAAAAGCTGATCAAAGAACTTATCTGAGGAGGAAAATGATATGGCACTCAAAGGTCTTGATATATTCAAGCTCACCCCGAAAACGAACTGCAAGGACTGCGGGAACCCCACCTGCATGGCCTTTTCCATGAAGGTCGCCTCTGGCGCCATCGATATTACCAAATGCCCCCACCTCTCCGAGGAGGTCCTGGCGAAGATTTCCGAGTCCAACGCCCCCCCGATGAAGACCATCACCGTCAAGGCGGGCGACGCCGAGTACAAGCTGGGCGGCGAGACCGTTCTCTATCGTCATGAGAAGACCTTCGTCAGCAAGACCCTCTACGCCTCCTTTATCTGCACCGGCCAGGACGAGGCCACCCAGGAGCGCAAGCTCACCGAGGGCCTCAAGGTTGACTACGACCGTATCGGCGAGCGCATGTACTGCGAGTTCATCTTCGTCAACATGGGCTCTGACAATCAGGACAACTTCACCGCCCTGGCGCAGAAGGCTGCCGCCACCGGCCGCGGCGTGATCCTCAACTGCAAGGACCCCGAGCGCATGAAGGCTGCCGCCGAGGCCATCAAGGACGCGAAGCCCATCCTCAACGGCGCGGATGCCTCCAACTACGAGGCCATGAACGCCATCGCCAAGGAGCTGGGCCTGGTGCTGGGCGTCTCCGGCGCCGATCTGGACGAGCTCTATGACACCGTCGCCAAGCTGGAGGCTGCCGGCAACAAGAATCTGATCCTGGACGTGGGCACCGTGTCCATCAAGTCCGCCTTCGAGGCCGCCGTGCAGATCCGCCGCGCCGCCCTGCTGAACAAGGACCGTACCTTCGGCTATCCCACCCTGGTCAACGTGCGCAAGCTGGCCGGCGGCGACGTGAACCTGGAGACCGCCCTGGCCTCCCTCTTCACCGTCAAGTACGGCTCCATCGTCGTGGTGGAGGATATGACCTATGACAAGGCTCTGGCTCTCTATGGCCTGCGCCAGAACATCTTCACCGATCCTCAGAAGCCCATGAAGGTCGAGCCGGGCATCTATTCCATCAACAAGGGCGACGAGAACGCCCCCTGCTGCATCACCGTCGACTTCGCGCTGACTTACTTCATCGTCTCCGGCGAGCTGGAGCGCTCC
>CAMVOG010000025.1 GCA_947169005.1 uncultured Clostridia bacterium
CATGAGGAAGATCGAAGAAAAGATCGGCTACCGCTTTCGGGACCCTGAGCTGCTTCGCCAGGCGCTGACCCACAGCTCCTACGCCAACGAGCGGGGCTGGGGGCGGCTGGGCTGCAACGAGCGGCTGGAATTCCTGGGAGATTCGATTTTGGGCTATTTCACGGCGGAGTACCTCTACCGCGGCTATCCCGATAAGCCCGAGGGGGAGATGACGAAGCTCCGGGCGGAGCTGGTCTGCGAGACCAGCCTGGCCAAGGTGGCTGAGACCCTTGCCCTGGGGGAGGCCCTGCTGCTGGGCCGGGGCGAGGAGCTGGGCGGGGGCCGCGGGCGGCCCTCCATCACCGCCGACGCGGTGGAGGCCCTGCTGGCCGCCGTCTATCTGGACGGGGGCGCCGAGGAGGCCCGCCGCTTTGTGTATACCTTCA
Organism: uncultured Clostridia bacterium; assembly: GCA_947169005.1. Lineage (GTDB taxonomy): Bacteria > Bacillota > Clostridia > Oscillospirales > Oscillospiraceae > RGIG6375. Next base: position 426 of record CAMVOG010000025.1, read on the forward strand.
TCCTTTCCAATGCGCCCCGGGCCGCCCGGGAGGGCAGCCATGACTTCAAGACCCTGCTGCAGGAGCTGGTCCAGCGGGACGGGGCCGAGAGCCCCCTTTACCGCATGACCGGGGAAAGCGGCCCGGACCACTGCAAGGTGTTCAGCGCCGAGGTGCTGGTGGACGGCAGGGCCCTGGGCGAGGGCAGCGGCCGCAGCAAGAAGGAGGCGGAGCAGAACGCCGCCCGGGACGCGCTGGAAAAGCTGAAGAAAAGCTGATATGGGGGCGAAGCGGCGCATCATCCCTCTTTTCGTGCCCCACCTGGGCTGTCCCCACGCCTGCGTCTTCTGCGACCAGCGGGCCGTTTCCGGCGCGCGGGAGCCCGTGACCGCCGCTGACGTGACCCGGACGCTCAGCGAGGCGGAGGCCCGCTTCCCCGCCGGGGCGGAGCTGGCCTTCTATGGGGGCAGCTTCACGGCGATCCCCGCCGATGAACAGGAGGCCCTGCTGTCCGCCGCCGCGCCCTTTTTGGAGCGGGGCTTTTTGGCGTCCCTGCGGGTCTCCACCCGCCCGGACCGCGTGGACGGCCCTGCCCTGGCGCGTCTGCGCCGCTATGGGGTGCGGACCGTGGAGCTGGGGGCCCAGAGCATGGATGAGGCGGTGCTGCGGCTTGCGGGCCGGGGCCATTCGGCGGAGGATACCCGCCGGGCTGCCGCCCTGGTGAAGGCCGGGGGCTTTGCCCTCATTTTGCAGATGATGACGGGCCTGCCCGGCAGCGACCGGGAAAAGGACCTCTTCACGGCCCGGGAGCTGCTGGCCCTGGAGCCGGACGGGCTGCGGGTCTATCCCACGGTGATCCTGCGGGATACGGCCCTCTGCGCCCTCTGGCGGGCGGGAAAGTACCGGGAGCATACGGTGGAGGAGGCCATGGAGACCTGCGCCGCCATTTTAGAGCTGACGGATGCCGCCGGGGTCCCCGTGACGCGGCTGGGGCTGAACCCCACGGAGGAGCTTTCCGCGGGCGGGGCCGTGGCCGGGGCCTATCACCCGGCCCTGGGGGAGCTGGCGCGGGCGCGGCTGATGCTGCGCCGGGCTGAGCGCCTCCTGCGGGATACGCCCCACGGGGAGACCGTGACCCTGGGCGTCGCCCCGGAGCGCCTGTCCCAGATGACGGGACAGAAAAGGGAAAATCTGGCCGCGCTGCGGCAGGAGTTCGGGCTCATGGAGGTACGGGTGAAGCCCGTACAGGTTAATTCCGGAGAAATCATACTCTTGTCTTGAAAAAAGAGGGAAATAATAGTAAAATAATCTATCAGGCTGTTTGCCGCGCAGAAAAGCTCCGCCGGGTCCCCGGCGGAAGATGGGGGTAGCGGATGTATTTAAAGGCGCTGGAGATCCAGGGCTTCAAGTCCTTCCCGGACAAGGTACGCCTGTCCTTTGAAAAGGACGTGACGGCCATCGTCGGGCCGAACGGAAGCGGAAAATCGAATATATCCGACGCTATCAGCTGGGTCCTGGGCGAGCAGCGCACCAAGACCCTGCGGGGCAGCAAGATGGAGGACGTGATCTTCGGCGGCACGCCGGAGCGGGCCAAGCTGGGCTTTGCCCAGGTGAGCCTGATCCTGGATAACGACGGCGCCGTGTTCGACGCCGAGCCGGGGGAGCTTACCGTCACCCGCCGCTATTACCGCAGCGGCGAGAGCGAGTATTTCATCAACAAGCGCTCCGTGCGCCTCAAGGACGTGAACGCCCTCTTTATGGACACGGGCCTGGGGCGGGACGGCTATTCCATGATCGGCCAGGGCCGCGTGGACGAGATCTTGTCCGCCAAGAGCACGGACCGGCGGGAGGTTTTCGAGGAGGCGGCGGGCATCTCCCGCTTCCGTTACCGCCGGGAGGAGGCCCAGAATAAGCTGGACAAAACCGAGGACAGCCTGCTGCGCTTAAACGACAAGATCAGCGAGCTGGAGCTGTCCGTAGAGCCCCTGCGCCGCCAGGCGGAGGTGGCAAAGAAATATCTGACCCTGCGGGACGAGCTGCGGGGCCTGGAGATCTCCCTCTGGATGGAGCAGCTGGACCGGCTGGGCCAGCGCACCGCCCTCCTGCGGCAGGAGGCGGCGGAGGCCACGGCCCTGCTGGACAAGGCGAGGCAGGAGCTGCAAAGCCTTTACGACAACGCCGAGAGCTTTACCGCCGCCCTCCGGGAGGGCGAGGAAAAGGCGGAGAAGCTGCGGGGCGAGATCGAGGCCGTTTCCGCCCTGGCCGCCGAGAAGGAGAACGAGCTGGCCGTACTCACCGCCAATCTGGAGAGCGGCGAGGCCAACGCCGAGCGCCTGCGGCAGGAGCTGCGGGAGCAGTCGGAGCGGGACAGCGGCTTAAAGGAGCAGATCGCCCAGCGCCAGGCGAGAGCCGGGGAGCTGGACGAGGCCATCGCCGCCCTGGTGGAGCGCTGCGGCGCCCTCATAGACGCTGCTGACGAGGCCGGGCGCGCGGCCAGGGAGCGGGAGGAGGAGCTTGCCTCCACCCAGGCCCAGATCCAGGCCGCGGCGGGGGCCGCCTCCGCCGCCCGGGCCCGCTATGAGGCCCTCAGCTCCACGGGGGCCGAGGCCAAGAGCCGCACCGAGGCCGCCCGGGAGGAGCTTGGCCGCTTCGAGGAGCGGCTGGAGACCGAGCGCGCCGCCTTTGCGGAGGCGGAGGAGCGGCTGGAGGCCCTGCGCCGGGAGTCGGAGGCCCAGACGAACCGCATCGCCGGCCTGCGCCTGCGGGCGAAGAACCGGGCGGGCGCGGCGGAGGAGCTGCGGGAAAAGCGCCGCCAGCTCCAGCTGGAGAGCAACCGGGTCAACGCCCGGGCGGGGCTCCTCAGTGACATGAAGAAGGAATACGAGGGCTTTTCCCGGGCGGTCCGCTCCGTGATGCAGGAAAAGCGAAGCGGCGGGCTGCGGAACATCCACGGCACCGTGGCGGAGCTCATCAAGGTGCCGGACGAGTACGCCGTCGCCATCGAGACGGCCTTGGGGGAATCCCTGCAGCATATCGTGGTGGACCGGGAGGAGGACGGCAAGGCCGCCATCCAGTATCTGAAGCGGCGGGACCTGGGCCGCGCCACCTTCCAGCCCCTTTCCGCCGTGCGGGGCAATGAGCTGACGGAGCGGGAGCTGCTGACGGCGCCGGGCGTCATCGGCCTGGCCTCCCGGCTCATCTCCTGCGAGGCCCGCTACGAGGGCATCGTCAAGAGCCTTCTGGGCCGCGTGGTGGTTGCGGAGGACCTGGACCGGGCCATCGCCGCCTCCCGCCAGAGCCGGGTGCGGGCGAAAATCGTCACCCTGGACGGCCAGGTGCTGAACGCCGCGGGCTCCATGACCGGCGGCAGCGCCGCCCGCAGCGTGGGCATGCTCTCCCGCACCAATGAGCTGGAGCGCCTGCAGCGCCGCCAGCGGGAGCTGACGGAGGAGGACAAGGCCCTGGCCGAGAAGCTGAGCCAGGCGGAGCGGGAGAAGGCCGCCGCCGACTATGACAGCGAGACCGCCGAGGGGGACCTGCGCCGGGCTCAGGACGAGCTGGTGAAGCTCTCCGCCGAGCTGGAGCAGCGCCGGGTGCTGCTGCGGTCCCTGGAAGAGACCCGGGAGACCATGGCCGGGAGCCTGGGCGAGGCCGAGGACCGGGCCGGGCGCAACGAAAATGAGAAGGAAACGGCCCGGGAGCGGGCCGAGGAGCTGGCCGCCCGGGAGCGGGAGCTGCGGGAGCTGGCGGAGAGCCTGTCCCGCAAGCGGGACGAGGCCCGGGCTGAGGAGGCCCGCCTCACGGCCGAGCTGGCCGGGGCCAAGAACGAGGAAGCCGGGCTCAAATCCGAGCGGGAGGCCACCCTCCGCTCCGTCGGGGAGTGGGAGAGCCTGCTCTCCGCCCTGGGAGGCGAGCGGGGCCAGAAGGAAAAGCAGCTGGAAGCTCTGGAAACGGAGAAGCAGAGCCTTCTTGCCGAGCGGCAGCGCAAGCAGGGCGAGCTGGACGGCATCCGGGAAACGGAGGCCGCGGGCCGGGCGAGACTGTCCGAGGCCCTGCGGGAGAAGGCCCAGGTGGAGGAGCGCCGGAGCGGCAACGAGAAAAAGACCCAGGAGAAGAACGCCGAGCTGGTGGAGCTGGAAAAAAACGCCGCCCGCCTGGAGCAGCGTCAGCAGGCCGCCGACATGGAGGAAAAGCAGCTGGTGGACAAGCTCTGGGACAGCTACGAGCTGAGCCGCGCCGCCGCCCAGCGCCAGCGGCAGGAGCTGGAGTCCGTCTCCAAGGCCACGAAGCGGGTCTCCGCCCTCAAGCGGGAGATCGGCGCCCTGGGCACCCCCAATATCGGGGCCATCGAGGAATTCCAGCGGGTGAACGAGCGCTATTCCTACCTCACGGACCAGCGGGACGATATTTTGGAAGCCAAGGCGGGCCTGGAAAAAATCATCCGGGACGTGACCAAGGAAATGGAGGAGATCTTCCGCCGGGAGTTCACAGCCATCAACGAGCATTTCAAGGAGACCTTCCGGGAGCTCTTCGGGGGCGGCAGCGCCTCCCTGGAGCTGGAAAACGAGGAGGACATCCTTTCCAGCGGCATCGAGATCAAGGTACAGCCTCCGGGCAAGACCCAGCGGACGCTGACGCTGCTCTCCGGCGGCGAGCGGGCCTTCGTGGCCATCGCCATCTATTTTGCCATTCTGAAGGTGCGGCCCACGCCCTTCTGCGTGCTGGACGAGATCGAGAGCGCCCTGGACGAAAAGAACGTGACCCGCTTCGCGGACTATCTGCGCAAGGTCTGCCATAAAACGCAGTTTCTGGTCATCACCCACCGCCGGGGCTCCATGGAGCGGGCGGACGTGCTCTATGGCGTGACCATGCAGAGCGGCGTCTCCAAGGTGCTGAGCATCGACCTGGACGAGGCGCTGAAGAAATATTAGGCAACAGGCAATAGGCATTGGGAGGTATTCTTATGAAGGCAAAACGGTTTTTCGGTCTGCTTCTGGCGCTCTGCCTGCTGGCGGGGCTTTTGACGCTGCCCGCCGCTGCGGCGGAGGAGGTCGCTTCGGGCTTTTGCGGGTCCGATAAGACCCCCGAGGCGCTGACCTGGACCCTGGACAGCGAAGGCACGCTGACGATCACCGGCGAAGGCGATATGACTTACGATCGGCCCTGGGGTAACTATATCGGGCAGATCAAGGCCCTGAACCTGGGGGAAGGCCTTACCTCCATCGGAGAATATGCTTTCGACGACTGCACGGAGCTGACGGAGGTCACGATCCCCGAAGGCGTCCTTACGGTGAACGACGGCGCCTTTGAAAACTGCACGGGGCTGAAAACGGTCCGGCTGCCGGACAGCCTCGTTGAGCTGGGCAGCCAGGCCTTCAGCGACTGTGTAAGTCTGAAAAGCATCGCCATCGGACCCTGTGTCGAGGCCGTCTCCAGCGATTGCTTCAACGGGGCCACGGCCCTGGAGAGCATCACCGTAGCCGCGGAGAATGAGAATTACCGCGTCATGGACGGCGTCCTCTATACCATGGACGGCAAGCAGCTTGTTTGCTGCCCCGCCGCACGGGCGATGGGCGCTTACGCGGTTCCGGAGGGGACAGAGATCATTCTCGATACTGCCTTCCAATTCTGCAGTGGCCTTACCGCTGTCAGCTTTCCCTCTTCCTTGAAGACCATCGGGGGCTGGACCTTCCGCCAGACGAGCCTCAGAACCGTGACCATCCCCGCCGGGGTGACGACCATCGGCACCGCCGCCTTCGCCGCCATCCCCACCCTTACGGAGATCCGCCTGGAGGCGGGCAACCCCAAATTCACCGTTTCGGACGGCTGCCTCTATAATGCGGAGCGGACGAAGCTCATTCAGTATCCTGCGGGCAAGAGCGGCAGCAGCTTTGCCGTCCCCGCCGGAGTGACGGAGCTGGACGTGCAGACCTTCTTCGGCTGTGTGAATCTGGAGAGCGTGACCCTGCCCGCGGGCCTCAGGAGCTTTGGCACCTACGCCTTTGCCGACGCGCCCCGGCTGAAAAGCGTCACCTTTCCCGATTCCATCGAGACCATCGGCGCGCAGGCCTTCCGCAACACCCCTCTGCTGACGAACGAGGCCAACTGGAAGGACGGCTTTCTTTACGTGGGTCCCGCGCTGATCGCGGTTGACAAGAAGCAGGTCGGCAGCGAGCTCACCGTCAAGGCGGGCACCCGGGCTATTGCGAACCGGGCCTTTGAGCATTGCGAGGAGTTGATCAAGGTAACGCTGCCCGCCGGACTGCGGGCGATCCCGGAATACTGCTTCCAGTACTGCTCCGCGCTGACGGACGTGAATATTCCCTCCAGCGTGACGAGCATCGGGCGCTACGCCTTCAGCCACTGTGACGCTCTGGAGAGCGTTGACCTCCCCGCCAGTGTGACGAGCATCGGCTCCCTGGCCTTCAGCGTTTCCGAGAACCTTAAGTCCATTGTGGTCCGGGGCGATCTGGCAAAGCTTGAGCGGAACACCTTTATCAACTGCCGCGCCCTGGAGACCGCCGTTTTCTGCGGCGACGTGGGCGTCATCGACGCGCGGGTCTTCAGCGGCTGCCGCGCGCTGAAAAGCGTCACCTTCGGCGGCCATGTCGAGAGCATCGGCGCGAATGCCTTTGCCTCCAGCCCGGCGCTGACGGACGTGTATTTCGCGGGCAGCGAGGAGGAGTGGAACGCCATCCCCGTGGCGAGCGGCAACGACGCGCTGAAGAATGCCACGATCCACTTCAACGCGGAGCTGCCCGAGCTGCCTGAGCAGCCTGAGCAGCCTGAGCAGCCCGAAGTGAAGCCCGGGGACGTGAACGGGGACGGGACCGTGGACCGGAGCGACGCGGCGGCGCTCTTCCGGGCCGTTTCCGCCGGCACCGCCGGTGCTGACGCGGACGTGAACAAGGACGGCCGAGTGAACGGCCACGACGCCCTCATCCTCTTCCGCCAAATCGCAAGCGCCGCGTAACGGTTCCCTGTTCCCTGGGCCCGCGATACAAAAACGATGCAAAAGCATTGAGAATGGAGTCAAGCATGGGTTTTTTCAGTAAGATCAAGGAGGGCCTGGCGAAGACCCGACAGAACGTCACCAGCCGTTTGCAGGGGATGTTCGACAGCTTCACCGGGGCAAACGACGAGTTTTTTGACGAGCTGGAGGAGACGCTGATCCTCTCGGACGTGGGCGTGGACCTGGCCACGAGGACCGTAGACGATCTGCGGGAGAACGTGAAGCGCCAGGGCCTCCACGGGGCCGAGGAGGTCCGCGGGGAGCTGGAGCGCCTGCTGAAGGAGATCCTGCACTTTGAGGACATCGCCATCCATACGGAGACGAAGCCCTCCATCATCCTGGTCATCGGCGTCAACGGCGTGGGGAAGACCACCACCATCGGCAAGCTGGCCGCCCGCTACGTTTCCGAGGGCAAGAAGGTCCTGCTCTGCGCGGGGGATACCTTCCGGGCCGCCGCCGCCGAGCAGCTTACCATCTGGGCCGAGCGCAGCGGGGCGGACATCGTGCGCCACGAGGAGGGCTCGGACCCCGGCGCCGTGATTTTTGACGGCATCGCTGCCGCCAAGGCCCGGGGCGCGGACGTGATCATCTGCGACACCGCCGGGCGGCTGCACAACAAGCAGAATCTGATGAACGAGCTGGCGAAGATAGACCGCATCATCACCCGGGAGCTGCCCGAGGCCAGCCGGGAAAACCTGCTGGTCATCGACGCCACCACGGGCCAGAACGGCCTCATCCAGGCCAAGCAGTTTTCCGAGGCCGCCAAGGTCACGGGCCTGGTGCTCACCAAGCTGGACGGCACCGCCCGGGGCGGCATTGTCTTCGCCGTGGCCGGGGAGCTGGGCATCCCCGTGAAGCTGGTGGGTGTGGGCGAGAAGGTGGGCGACCTCATCGACTTTGATGGGGACGACTTCGTGCGCGCCCTGCTGGACGGAACGGAGATCGGTTGAAAGAAGTTCAACCTTCCATGTGACGACAAAGTGTCGTCACATGGAAAATGGATTAAAACGTGAGGGGGAGTCCCCTCCCCCTCACGGACCCCCATGCATTTCCTTCCCTGGCTGCATAGGGTTTGTCTACAGTCTGATGGTTGAAACAAGTTCTACCTTCCTTAAATCATATCAAAGCCGTTTTTCTCGCCGCTTCGCGGCAACCGAAAAACATGGCGTCTTATGACCGTTCCTTTTCACGGTCATATCGTGCCTTTGAGCTTCTGCGAAAGGAATGGGCAAAAATATGAAATTCGTGCTGGCCAGCAACAATCCCGGCAAGCTGCGGGAAATGCGGGAGATCCTCTCCCAGCTCGGCATCGAGGTCCTCTCCCAGCGGGAGGCGGGCATCGCCGTGGAGCCGGAGGAGACCGGGACCACCTTTGCCGAAAATGCCCTTATCAAGGCCCGGGCGGCCATGGAGGCCTCTGGACTCGCGGCCATCGCGGACGATTCCGGCATCGCGGTGGAGGCCCTGGGCGGCGCACCCGGCGTCTATTCCGCCCGTTACGGCAACTGCGCCTCCGACGGGGAGCGCGTGGAGCTGCTGCTGAAAAACATGGAGCATGAGGAACATCGGGCCGCGAAATTCGTCTCCAATATAGCGGTGGTCTTCCCCAACGGGGACGAGCTGGTCACCGCCGGGGAATGCGCCGGGGAACTGACCTATGCCCCACGGGGCGAGAACGGCTTCGGCTACGACCCTATTTTCTTCATGCCCTGCTTCGGCAGGACCCTGGCGGAGGTGACGGCGGAGGAAAAGAACAGCGTTTCCCACCGGGGCCGCGCCCTGCGGGCCATGAAGGAGAAGCTGACAGAATACTTTAAGGAGAAAGAAAGATGCTGACAGGAAAGCAGCGGGCCCAGCTCAGGGCCCTGGCCAATAACGCGGAGACCATCGTTCACATCGGCAAGGGCGGCGTGACGGAAAACCTGGTGCGCCAGGCGGCGGACGCCCTGCGCGCCCGGGAGCTCATCAAGTGCCGCGTGCTGGAATCCGCCATGCTCACCACCCGGGAAGCCTGCGACGAGCTGGCCGAAAAGACCGGGGCCGAGGGCGTGCAGGTGATCGGCAGCCGCTTCGTGCTTTATAAGCGCAACGAGGAGGAGCCGAGGATCGAGCTGGTGAAATAGAGAACAGGCAACAGGGGGCAGGCAGCAGGCAGCAGGGAACAGAGAAGCCACTCGTCATTGCATCCCCCATTCATTCTTGCATGAATGGGGCAGCAATATTGCCGCATTTCGCAGTTGCCGCGCAGGCGGCGAGCGAAATGGCAATCAAATCTTATACATGTGCCGGCATCGCGCTTTCGTTTTGCTTCAATCTTTAATCGGCACATCAATAAGTACTGTTCCCTGGGCCCTGAGCCCTGTCGCCTGAATGATCGGAGGGACGATATGAGGATCGGTATCTACGGAGGCACCTTTAATCCCCCCCATACGGGGCACAGAAAAGCTGCCCGGGAGGCCATCGGGGCCCTGGGCCTGGATAAGCTGCTCGTCATCCCCACGGCGGAGCCGCCCCATAAGGAGCTGCCCGAGGAGAGCGCCGGGCCGGAGCAACGCCTGGAGCTGGCCCGTCTCTGCTTCGGCGGCCTGGAAGGGGCCGAGGTGAGCCCCCTGGAGCTGGAGCGGGGCGGCAAGAGCTATACCGCCGACACGGTGGCGGAGCTGCGCCGCCTGTACCCGGAGGCCGAGCTGTGGCTCATCATGGGCGGGGATATGTTTCTGAGCCTGGAAAAGTGGTACAAGTCCGGGGAGCTGCTGCGGGAGGCGGGAATCGCCGTCTCCGCCCGGGCGGATGAGCGGGAGCGCATCCTGGCCGAGGCCGAAAAGCTCCGGCGGGAGCGGGGGGCCCGCGTCCGCTTTATCGACCAGCCGCCCATCATCATTTCCTCCACCGCCCTGCGGGATTGCCTGCGCCGGGCCGAGGGCAGGGAATATCTGACGGAGGAGACCTACGCCTATATCGTCAAAAACCGCCTTTACGGGGCCCGGGCGGAGCTGGGCTGGCTGCGGGAACAGGCGGTGAAGCTGCTGGACCCCCGGCGGGTACCCCATGTGCTGGGCGTGGAGCAGGAGGCCGTGCGCCTGGCCGAGCGCTGGGGCGCGGAGGTTTATGACGCCGCCGCCGCGGGCATACTCCATGATATAACCAAAAAATGCAATGACAAAGAACAGTTGCAGCTTTGTGAAAAGTATGGTACAATGATCGACAATCTTGAGCGGGAGATCCCCAAGCTGCTTCACGCCAAGACCGGGGCGGACCTGGCCTGGCATGAGTTCGGCGTTTCCCCCGCCATCCGGGAGGCCATCCGCTGGCACACCACGGGCCGGGAGAACATGAGCCTTTTGGAGAAGATCATCTACCTGGCGGATTACATCGAGCCCAACCGGAGCTTTGAGGGACTGGACCGCCTGCGGGCCCTGGCCTATGAGGACCTGGACGAGGCCCTGCGGCTGGGCCTGCAGATGAGCCTGGACGAGATGGAGGAGCGGTGCATCGTGCCCCATCCCAATTCCCTCCGGGCACTGCGGTACATAGAAAAAGAACTGGACCGAAAACGCGCGGAGCCGTATTCGGGGATAGGAGCAATATGAAACTGTTTGGCAATACGAAGCGGAAGTCCTCCGCGCCCAAGCGGGCGGAGGAGACGCCGGTGGAAAAGTCCGCCCGCCGGGCGGCGCCTGTGGAGCCCGTCCGCTCCGAGGAGGAGAAGGGGCTGCTGGCCCGGCTGGCCGCGGGGAAGATCGAAAAGGCCCGGGAGGCCCTGGACAGCGAGGAATACCGCCGCCGTACCCCGGAGGAGCGGCGGGCCATCGAGGACAGCATCGTCAAATATCAGAAGCGGCGTGTTCTGCGGCGGATCATCATCATTCTGGTGATCCTGGCCCTCCTTGTGGGCGCCGCCGTCGCCTACGTCAGCTATATCCGGCCCCCGGAGCTCGCGGGCAATCACAATAAGCCCGCCCCCAGCACCACCCAGCGGGAGGAGGAGAACGCGGCCGCCCCGGAGAATACGGGCCGGGAGACCGAGACCCCGACCCAGACGGAGGGGGAGAACACCCAGCAGCGGGAGGAAAACCGCTCCTCCGTGGAATCCGACCGGGTGGAGGGCATGTACACCTTCCTCATCATCGGCAACGACCAGGGCAACGGCAACACCGATACCATGATGGTGGGCCGCCTGGACACCGTGAACCACAAGCTGAACGTGATCAACCTGCCCCGGGACACGCTGGTGAACGTGCCCTGGGCCGCCAAGAAGATCAGCACCATCATGACCTTCCGCGGCGAGGGGATGGACGGCCTGGTGGACGGGCTCACGGACGTGCTGGGCTTTGAGGTGGACAGCTATATCAGCGTGAATCTCAAGGCCTTCAAGGCCCTGGTGGACGCCATCGGCGGCGTGTGGTTTGACGTGCCCCGGAACATGAACTACGACGACCCGACCCAGAACCTGCATATCCACGTCTCCAAGGGCTATCAGCTCCTGGACGGGGAGAACGCCCTGGGCGTGGTCCGCTTCCGGGAGGGCAACAACAACTCCGGCTACGCGGGCGGCGACATAGACCGCATCGCCATGCAGCAGAGCTTCCTCAAGGCCCTCCTCAAGCAGTGCCTCTCCGCGGAGACTCTGCTGAGCAACGTGACGGAGTACGCCAAGATCTTCAAGGAATATGTGGAGACGGACCTGACGGTGGGCAACCTCGTCTGGTACGGCCAGCAGATCCTGAAAATGGGCGAGGGGGACATCACCTTCACCACCCTGCCTGCCAATTACAATGACAGCGTGCGTGGCCTGTCCTATTGCACGATCAATATCAACGAGTGGCTGGAGCTGCTCAACAGCTCCCTGAATCCCTATAAGGACGCCATCACCGTGGAGAATCTGAACGTGCTGACCCGTGACGCCAACGGCAACCTTTATGCCACCAACGGCGTCATCGCCGGCGGACTGGATTCCTTCTACGACGCCCGCGGCGGCGGCAGCTCCTCCGGCAGCACCGGCGGCACGAGCCAGAGCGGCACGACGGTCCCCGTCCAGACGGAGCCGGAGCCCACAGGCGGCGAGACCGCCCAGGAGCCCGCCCCCGAGACGACAGAGCCCGCCCCCGAGACGACAGAGCCCGCCCCCGAGACGACGGAGCCTGCCCCCGAGACCTCCGAGCCCGCGCCCGAGCCCGTGCAGGAGCCTGTGGCGGAGCCCGAGCCCGTGCAGGAGCCCGCTCCCGCGGACCCGGCCCCGGCTGAGACCGGCGGCGAGGTGGGCGGCGGCGATTCCGGCTTCGTGCCCGACCCCGAGGACGGGGACGGCTGAGCCCACGACATATGAAAGGAGAATGACCGTGCTGAGCGCGAAGGAAGTTATGGAAAACGTCGTCAAGGCCCTTGACGACAAGAAAGCAAAGGATCTGACGGTCCTCTATACGGCGGATATCACGGTGCTGGCGGATTATTTCGTCATCTGCACCGCGGGCTCCACCTCCCAGATCAAGAGCCTCAGCGACGAGGCGGGCCGCCGCCTTACCGAGCTGGGGGAGCCTCCCCGCCGGGTGGAAGGCTATCGGGACGGCGGCTGGGTGCTGATGGACTTCGGCTGCGTGATCGTCCACCTCTTTCTGGCGGAGGCCAGAGGCTTTTATGACCTGGAGCGGCTGTGGAGCGACGCCCCCGTGGTGGACGTGAGCGCCCTGCTGGTCCCCGAAGAATGAGACTGAACAGAAAAGGGAGTTTTCTGCATGAAATACGAGTTCCATCAAATTGAAAACAAGTGGCAGCAGAAGTGGGTGGAGGAAAAGACCTACGCCGCCGTGAACGGGGGAGAGAAGCCCAAGTTCTACGGGCTGGTAGAGTTCCCCTATCCCTCCGGCAACGGCCTGCACGTGGGCCACGCCCGGCCCTATACGGCCATGGACGTGATCGCCCGCAAAAAGCGCATGGACGGCTACAACGTCCTTTTCCCCATCGGCTACGACGCCTTCGGCCTGCCCACGGAGAACTTCGCCATCAAGAATCACATCCATCCCCAGAAGGTGACGGAGAAGAACGTGGCCCATTTCCGGGAGCAGCTCCGCAGCCTGGGCTACAGCTTCGACTGGGACCGGGAGGTCTGCACCACGGACCCCGAATACTATAAGTGGACCCAGTGGATCTTCCTGCAGCTGTTCAAGAACGGCCTGGCCTACAAGGCCAAGATGCCCGTGAACTGGTGCACCTCCTGCAAGTGCGTGCTGGCCAACGAGGAGGTCGTGGAGAACGTCTGCGAGCGCTGCGGCAGCCCCGTGGTGCGCAAGGAGAAGAGCCAGTGGATGCTGCGCATCACCAAATACGCCGACCGCCTGGTGGACGACCTGGACGATCTGGATTATCTGGACCGGGTCAAGGCCCAGCAGCGCAACTGGATCGGCCGCTCCACCGGCGCGGAGATCGACTTCGAGACCACGGCGGGGGATAAGCTGCGGGTCTTCACCACCCGCCCGGACACCATCTTCGGCGCCACCTACATGGTCATGAGCCCGGAGCACGCGCTCATCGCCAAGTGGCTGGATAAGCTGGAGAACGCCGCTGAGGTCACGGCCTATCAGAAGGAGGCCGCGGGCAAGTCCGACTTCGAGCGCACGGAGCTGAACAAGGAAAAGACCGGCGTCACCCTCAAGGGCGTGGCCGCCGTGAATCCCCTCACGGGCAAGGAGATCCCCATCTGCATCTCCGACTACGTGCTGGCCACCTACGGCACCGGCGCCATCATGGCCGTGCCCGGCCACGACGACCGTGACTGGGAGTACGCCAAGAAGTTCGGCTTCCCCATCGTCGAGGTCGTCTCCGGCGGCAACGTGGAGGAGGCTGCCTTCACGGACTGCGAGACCGGCGTGCTGGTCAACTCCGGCTTCCTGAACGGGATGCCCGTGGCCGACGCGAAAAAGACCATCATCCGCTGGCTGGAGGAGAAGGGCATCGGCAGGGAGAAGGTCAACTTCAAGCTCCGCGACTGGGTGTTCTCCCGCCAGCGCTACTGGGGCGAGCCCATCCCCATCATCCACTGCGAGAAGTGCGGCTACGTCCCCCTGAAGGAGGAGGAGCTGCCCCTGCTGCTGCCCGAGGTGGAGAGCTATGAGCCCACGGACAACGGCGAATCCCCCATCGCCAAGATGCGGGACTGGGTGGAGGTCACCTGCCCCAACTGCGGAGGCCCTGCCGAGCGGGAGACGGACACCATGCCTCAGTGGGCCGGGTCCAGTTGGTACTTCCTGCGGTATATGGACCCCCACAACACCGAGGACCTGGTTTCCAAGGAGGCCCTGGACTACTGGAAGCAGGTGGACTGGTACAACGGCGGCATGGAGCACACCACCCTGCACCTGCTCTATTCC
>CAMVOG010000026.1 GCA_947169005.1 uncultured Clostridia bacterium
CCTTTTCCTACTCAGTGGCCTTTTTGTGCTGTCCGCACAAATTGGGGCAGTTCAGACGCGCCCGGCGGCTTTTCCGCTCAAAAACGATTCTTACAGCCGCTCCCGCTCCTGCTTGATCTCCCAGTGGATCAGGAAGGTGAGGGCGCCTCGGAGGACGATGATGGCCCCGAGGATCAGCAGCTCGTTCCATTCCCGCACGATGACGGTACGCAGCACCTCGCCGCCCATCTTGAATTCCAGCGCCAGGGCGATGCCCTGGGCCAGGTCCAGCCGCAGCTCCTTCTTTTTGCGGATCCAGCCAATGAAGCACTTGATCAGCGTAAAGACCAGGATGGCGACGCCGGCCAGCTCGGACACCAGGATCGCGTAGTTGACGATCTGCTCAAAAATATCGCTGATGGTCTCAAATAACATAGGGTCCGCCCCCTTGTGGATTTTTTCTCAGTTTACCATTTCAAAAACCCGATTGCAAGAGGGGAAAGGACAAGGAATAATGAATACTGAAAACTTAAGAATGAATAATGGCGGTGGTGCTGCGCAGGAATTTCAATCCCCCGCGAAGCGGGCACCCTCATTATTCACTATTCAATATTCATTCTTCAGCATTCATTGCCGCGTCAGCGGCCTCGGACTCAGCGGCCTCGGACTCGGCGGCCTCGGCTTCGGCGGCCTCAGCGATGGGGGCGTGGAGGATGTCCATGAACTCCGCGCCGGTGATGGTCTCCCGGTCGATGAGGCAGCGGGCGATCTCCCGCAGCTTGGGCTCGTTGGCCTCCAGCAGCTCCCGGGCCCTGTCGTGGGCCTTGCCGATGAGGGCGATGACCTCCCGGTCAATGAGCGTGGCCGTCTCGTCGGAGCAGGCCAGGCTGGTGTCGCCGCCCAGATAGCGGTTGGAAACGGTCTCCAGCGCCACCATGCCCACGTCGTCGCTCATGCCGTAGCGGGCGATCATGGCCCGGGCCAGGCGGGTGGCCATCTCAATGTCGTTGGAAGCGCCGGAGGTGACGGAGCCGAAGATCAGCTCCTCCGCCACCCGGCCCGCCGTATAGGTGACCAGCTTGTTGAAGGCCTCCTCCCGGCTCAGCAGGAATTTCTCGTCTTCGTCTACCTGCATGGTGAAGCCCAGAGCTCCGGAGGTGCGGGGGATGATGGTGATCTTGGTGACGGGGGCGGAATCAGACTGCACGGCGGCGGCGATGGCGTGGCCCACCTCGTGATGGGCCACGATCTCCTTTTCGTGGGGGGAGATCACGGCGCCCTTGCGCTTCTGCCCGGCCAGGATCACGTCCACGCTCTCCTCCAGGTCCTGCTGGGAAACGAGCTGCCGCCCCTGGCGCACGGCCCGCAGGGCCGCCTCGTTGATGATGTTGGCCAGCTCCGCGCCGGAAGCGCCGGGGGTGGCCTTGGCAATGGAGGAAAACTCCACGCTGTCGTCCAGCTTTACCTTCTTGCCGTGTACCCGCAGAATGGCCTCCCGGCCCCGCAGGTCGGGCAGCTCCACGGGGATGCGCCGATCAAAGCGCCCGGGCCGCAGCAGGGCCTGGTCCAGGGTGTCGGGCCGGTTGGTGGCCGCGAGGATGATGACGCCGTTGTTGCTCTCAAAGCCGTCCATTTCGGTCAAAAGCTGGTTGAGCGTCTGCTCGCGCTCGTCGTTGCCGCCGTACTGGCCGCCGCTGCGCTTCTGGCCGATGGCGTCGATTTCGTCGATGAAGACGATGCAGGGGGCCTTCTCCTTGGCCTGCTTGAAGAGGTCGCGGACCTTGGCCGCGCCCATGCCCACGAACATCTCCACGAAGTCCGAGCCGGAGATGGAGAAGAAGGGGACCTTGGCTTCCCCGGCCACGGCCTTGGCCAGAAGGGTTTTACCGGTGCCCGGAGGGCCCACCAGCAGGGCGCCCTTGGGCAGCTTCGCGCCGATCTCCTCATAGCGCTTGGGGTCGTGCAGGAAGTCCACGATCTCCAGGAGGGATTCCTTGGCCTCCTCCTGGCCCGCCACGTCCGCGAAGGTGGTGCCCGTCTCGTCGTTGGCGTAGATCTTGGCTCCGGACTTGCCGAAGCTCATCACGTTGCCGCCGCCCAGGCCGCCCATCCGCTTGCTAAGAAAGCGGAAGAAGACCACGAAGATCAGAATGGGCAGCACGTAGCTGAGGATGATCTGCGCGATCAGCGGGGCGCTGCTGGGCTCCACCTTGGCGAAGGTGGCCCCGGCGGTGTAGAGCCGGTTTACCAGGTCGGGGTCATCCATGCGCACGCAGTAGAGGATCAGGCTCTCCTCCGGGTACAGCAGCAGCGCTGCGCGCTGCTGCTCCCGGTAAGCGCTCTCGTCGATCAGCGAGAAGCGGATCGTATCGTCCTTTACCTGCACCAGGTCGATATTCTTAGCCTCCAGCTCGTCCAGAAAGACGTTGTAGCTGACCTCCATGGTCAGCTCTCCGTCCAGAAAACGGGAGAAGAGAAAGGTGTTGATCAGCATCAGCACGCCCAGCCCCAGAATACAGTAGAGCAGGATCGGCCGTTTTTTATTGTCGTTTTTCATCCTGTGCCTCCTTGCTCCCCGCCGCCGGGGAGCGACCCTTTCTTCGGAATGGTAACACAATTTGATAAAAGAATCAATGAGCAAAGCGCGGCGAGACTGTAAATAAAGTGTAAAATCAGGATTTAGTTTATAGTTTATAGTTTATAGTTTATAGTTTTTAGAGGGCTAAAGGAATCCTGAGTCCTGAGTCCTGAGTACTAAGTCCTGAGTCCCGATCCCTTGTTACCTTTTGAGGCTTGCGCATCCGGGACGGGAGCGGTAAAATATGAAGCGGAAAGGAATGAACGACCATGAAGCTATGCAATTTCTATGTGGGAGACGCGGTCCATATCGGCGCGGAGACGCCCCGGGGCCTCGTGGACCTCACCGCCGCGGGCCTGGGCCCCGGCATGAACAGCGTGATCGCCTCGGCGGATATGGCCCTGCCGCTGATCGCCTCCGTCCTGGCGGGCGCGGAGCTGCCCGTGGTGGAGGCGCCCCGCTTTGCCAACGTGACGGAGCCCGGGAAACTGGCCTGCGTGGGCCTCAACTACAAAAGCCACGCGGAGGAGACCGGGGGCACGGCCCCGGAGCAGCCCGTGATCTTCAGCAAATTTACCGACCAGCTTTGCCCGGACGGGCATGAGGTGGCCCTGCCCCCCTGGTTGCGCTGCTTTGATTACGAGGCGGAGCTGGTGATCGTGGTGGGAAAGCACTGCTGGAACGTGCCCGAGGAGGAGGCCATGGACCATATCTTCGGCTACACCGTGGGCAACGATCTCAGCGCCCGGGACAGCCAGTTTATCTCCAATCAGTGGCTTATTGGCAAGAGCCTGCCGGACTTTTCCCCCGCCGGGCCCTGGATCGTCACCGCCGACTGCTTCGATCCCCGGGAGAGCCACGCCGTCCAGTGCCGTCTGAACGGGGAGCTGGTACAGAACGGCAACACCAACGACATGATCTTCGACTGCGCCCGCATCCTCAGCTATTGCTCCCGCTACTTCACCCTGGAGCCGGGGGACCTGATCTATACCGGCACCCCCGCCGGGGTCATCCTGGGCCACAAGAAGGGCACCCGCGTCTGGCTGAAGCCCGGCGACGAGCTGGCCGTGACCATCGAGGGCATCGGGACCCTGCGGAATAAGCTGGTATGAGTTTTTAGCTTTTGCTTCCGAAATGTGTACGCGCCGGACCTGTTGGCCCGGCGCGTACATGTATAAAGGGGGAGGGATGAGAAATATCGGTTTATTCGCCGCTGAACTGCCCCAGCAGCTTGTAGAGGATGGTATAGAGCGTGACGGCCTCTTCGGGCTCCAGCTCCATGCACTGGGCGATGAGGCCGGGGACCTGGACGGCCCGCTCCCGCAGGGCGAAGCCCTTCTCTGTCAATCCCAGGGCCAGGTTCCGCTCGTCCGCCGCGTCGCGGCGGCGGGTGATGAGCCCCTTGGCCTCCATTTTTTTCAGCATGGGGGTCAGGGTGCCGGAGTCCAGAAACAGGGCCTTCCCCAGCTCCTTGGAGGTCATGTTCCCCCGCTCCCACAGCAGCATCATGGCGATGTACTGGGTGTAGGTGAGATCCAACTCGTCCAGGAAGGGCTTGTAGCGCCGCACGACTTCCTTCGCGCAGGCGTAGAGGGGGAAGCAGAGCTGGTGATCCAGCTTCAGCACGTCGTAGTTGGGCGCGTCCATGCCGATCCTCCTTCTCAGACCAGAACGCCTTTGGCGAAGTCCGCCGCGTTCCGGATATCCGCCGCCGTGGGGCGGTTGGCGTGGAGGGGCCCGAACTGGCCCCGGCAATGAAATTCCTTTTCGGAAAGGGTCACGCCGTTTTCCTCCGCCAGCTTCCGGACCATCTTATAGGAAGAGGTCAGCAGGGCGGCGGTGCTGAGGTTATAGAGGGTGCCGATCTTGTCCTTGTTGTCCGCGATAAAGGCCTTCACCGCGTCGTCCACACCGGCGGCGTAAACGGAGTTGCAGAGGAACACGGCCTCGGTCTTTTCGCTCAGACCAGCCTCGACGGACTCGGCCGCCACGCCCAAAGCCGCGGCTACGCCCTCGGCCAGGCGCCTGGTGTTGCCGGTACGGGTAAAATAACGAACTGCGATTGTCATACGAATACTCCATTCTGCCGCGCCGCGTTTAATCGGGACGCTCGACGCGCTTATTGTAGCACAGCGCGGCGCTCGGCGCAAGAGTCAGCCTGCCTGCTGAGCCTCATAGGCGGCGCGCACCGCCTTGGCCAGCTGATCAGGGCAGGAGGTGGGGCGGCGGCCGCAGGTCATGCCCTTGAGCTTGGATTCGATCTCGTCCACGGTCCAGCCGTCCACCAGCACGGGGATGGCCTTCAGGTTGCCGTTGCAGCCGCCCATGAACTTGATGTTCGTGACCTTCTCCCCGTCGATGTCCAGGCTGATCATCTGGGAGCAGGTCCCCTCGGTGAGATAATCGTAATGCATCATCAGAGAAGCTCCTCTACCTTGGCCTTCACCTTTTTCAGCGCGGTCATGGGCTCGAAGCGGGCGGCTACGTTGCCCTCCCGGTCGATGATGAACTTGGTGAAGTTCCACTTGATCTTGTTGTTGTTCTTGAAATCGGGGTCCATCTTCTTCACGACCATGTTCAGCATGGCGCTGGCGGGGTTGAGCTTGTCAAAGCCCTCGAACTTGCCGTTCTCCTCCAGCCACTGATAGAGGGGGATGGCGTTCTCGCCGTTCACGTCGATCTTGGAGAACTGAGGGAAGGTGATGCCGTAGCGGCCCGTGCAGAAGGAGTGGATCTCCTCGTCGTCGCCGGGGGCCTGCTCGCCGAACTGGTTGCAGGGGAAATCCAGAATCTCCAGCCCCTTGTCCTTATCGGCCTCGTAGAGCTCCTGCAGCTCGTCGTACTGGGGGGTGAAGCCGCAGCCGGTGGCGGTGTTCACGATCAGAAGGACCTTGCCCTTGTAATCGGCCAGGGAGACCTCGCTCCCGTCCTGGGCCTTTACGGTGAAATCGTATACGTTCATAGTGACGCGCTCCTTTCCGGGTATCTCGGTAAATAAGATTCTGCAAAATTGAATTGCGTGCAACTGATTACAGGAGCATCATACAGCAACTACAAAGCAATGTCAAGCAGAAAATGGTTACAATTTGAGAAAAATCTGTTACCGACCGCTTACAAATTCCGGGAATAAGCGCCGCAAGGACCTTTGCGCGCCGCCTGCCGCGGCGCCGTGCGAAAGGCTCGGAGGATGTTGATGCGGTGTTTATACGGCGGGTTTTCCTACACAGACGGCAGAAAATGCAACTGTAAAAATCGGCGAAAAACAAGTATTTTTTTGCAAAAAAAGTATCAGAAACTATAAAAATGCACTTGAAACCTGCAAAAGTCTATGTTAGAATAAGTGGCATGATAGAGGCGTTATGGTCTGATGAGAAATGCGCCTCAATTTGTCTTCTCATAAAATGGATGGCGACATCCCCTTTATGATTGCCCGAAAGGGAAAAATTGTATTACAGGAGGCCGAAAGAAATGAAAAAGAGACTCGGGGCGATCATTTTGGTCGCCGCCATGCTGCTGTCGTTATTCGCGTTTTCGGCGGCGGCAACCGACATCAGTGAGTTTTCTGATGTCGACACGAGTGCCTGGTACTACGAGTACGCCAAGTATGTCGTAGAGAACGGGTACTTCAAGGGAACCAGCGTCGATACGCCCAAGTTCGAGCCTGAGACGACCATGACGAGAGCGATGTTCGTCACCGTTCTGTCCCGTATCGAGGCGAAGAATACCGCCGGATTTGCGGTCGATGATCCCGCCGCCCTTACCTTTACCGATGTCGATGACATTCCCGACTGGGCTGCCGGCGCCGTGAAGTGGGCTGCCGAAAACAAGATCGTGGAAGGCTATCCCGATGGGACCTTCCTGCCCGGCGGCCACATTACCCGCGCCGAGATGGCCGTGATGATCAAGAGATACATCGACTATCATGAGAGAAAGACCCTCGTGACTGAGCAGAAGGAGGCCAAGATCCTCCCCGCCTTCAAGGATGCCGATCAGATCCCCGAGTGGGCTGCCGCTGCCGTTGAGTACTGCCGTCAGCAGGGCATCCTCATCGGCTTTGAGGACGAGACCATGCGCCCCAACGCCGATTCCACCCGCGCCCAGATCGCCGCTGTTGCTCAGCGTATCGACTTTGTGGCCAATTACTGGACCATTTCTTATGACGCCAACGCCGCGGGCGTGGCCGCCCCTGCCGCTCAGTACGTGAATAAGGGTTATTCCGTCAAGCTGGCTGCCGGTATCAGCAGAGCGGGCTACACCTTCCTGGGCTGGGCCTTCTCCAGCACGGCCACTGCTCCCGATTACGCCGCCGGTGCTGATTACACCCCCAACGCGAACGTGGTCTTCTATGCCGTGTGGCGCGAGAACGCGACGCCTCCTGCTCCCGACACCGTTACCATCACCTATGATGCCAACGCTCCTGTTGACAAGATCCTCACCTACGGCGTGACTCCGTTTGTTGAGAAGATCAACGAGAAGGTCGCGGACGTCTTCGGCGCGTCTCAGGCTGCTGCTGCCAAGGCTGAGGGCTGGGTCGGCAACCACTCCGACGACAATAATCCCAAGGACATTGTCAGCGCCTCCTATGAAGAGCTCACTATCGCCGGCGGCCTCGTTGCCGAGGTCAACGCTCCCGAGGCTCAGACCGATCTGGTCAAGAATGCTGACGTTGCCCTCCGCGGCGCCATCCAGCTGGAAGGCTTCAAGTTCCTGGGCTGGGCCAAGAACGCCGATGCCACTACCCCGGATTACGCCGCCGGCGAGACCATCCCGGCTGAAGCGATGACGCTGTATGCCGTGTGGGGCGCTGACGAATCCTATGTGGCTCCTCCCATTGAGATCACCGCTTCCCTCAGCGCCGGCCTGGGTGAGGACTTCATGGAGTCCGTCATCATCACCGCCGGTTATGCCGCCACCGTGCTTACCTCCGAGGGCGCCGGTACGCAGGCGAAGAATCTCTACGAGACTGTTGAGGCCGTTATGAAGGAGCTCCTGACGGAGTACGGCATCTATGATGAGGCCCAGCAGGCTTGGGAGGTTGCCAAGTCCAGCAAGACCATCCGCAATTTCATCAACAAGGTCTATGACCTGGCCTATGATTATCTCACCACGAAGGGCCCCGCTTACTGGGCCAACTTCAAGGACGAGAACGGCTACTACTTCGATAAGATGACCATCACCGTTGGCGGCCATGCGGATCAGGAGCTCTATGCCGACACCAACAGCGGCAAGGGTCCCACCAACTTCTACACCAAGGCCGGTGACGACAAGGTCGCCGCCAAGGCTATCTCCAAGTATATCGCCAAGGATATCGAGAAGCAGCTCCAGACCATCAATGAGCCCACCTCTCACATCACGCTGACCTTTGACGCCACCGTGAAGTTTGATGTGAACGACAACGGCTTCTACTCCAACCCCAATTACAAGCTCACCGCCACCCTGGATCTGGACGGCGAAGGCGATCCCAACGGCCCGGGCAAGCTCCAGTTCTACTATGACAAGGAGAACAAGTCCTACACCGTTATCGCCACCGTCAAGCAAAGCGATGTGAACGCGCTCATGGCCGCCGCGGCCGAGGCTGTCGCTCCTGTGGCTGACCAGAAGATCCTTGACAAGCTGGCACTGGATGAGAACTACAACGGCATCAAGGGTTCCCTGTATCGCAGCCTCGTGACCGGCGCGACCCCCGGCGAGATTCTTGACCTCCTTGATTCTCTCGATGTCGGTATTGATGTGAATGCTGTCGCTGCCGATTACGGTATTGATTTGGCCGCGCATCCCGCTGTGAAGGATTATGTCCTGGCCGCCCTTTGCGACTTCTACTACAACAAGGCCCTTGAGATCCGCAGCCAGTACGAGGAGAACTCCTCCAACTGGTACAAGTGGTCCCCCGAGTCCTACGTTGAGGACGAGAGACCTGAGGCCGGCTTTACCTCCAAGTACGCTGTTGCGATGCTGCAGGATGCCATGACCATCCCGTTCGGCACGCTGGCCAAGGGGCTGACCAAGGATGTTGTTGTCGAAAAGCTCGGCGCGATCGACACCCGCTTCATGGACAATGTGGTCACCTACATCAACAACCTCCCCGGTACCGGCAAGATCACGTTCAATGGCTATACCTTCAAGAAGAGCGACTTCACCGCCCTGCGGGACGCTCTGGAGGCCCATAACGTTGCCGGCGCGATGCAGGCGATTTACGACCTGATCCAGAATGATGCGTTGAGAAATCTGTGCATGAAGGACTTTATTACGTCCAACGCCACCACCGGTGGTCAGTCCGCGATCCTCTCTGTTCGCGGCCACAACCGTAACGCTACTCTGCGTCTGGTGATCGCTCCCTGAAATATCTGATCTGATCCCCTGCCGGAGGGAGGCTTGCCTCCCTCCGGCACTCCAGTTGCATGGCCTGTGGGATATTTGAAGCGGCGCAGAGCTTGCTGCCTTGCGTCGCTTCAAGTATCTCAGAATGTGTTGCGAATTCAGATTGTAGTGTTGATTTGTATGAGAACCTTTGTTTGAAAGAGTGAACCGCCTTTGAATGAAAAGCTACTTGCCTATCTTTTGGAAAAGCATTTGATCAGCGCGGCCCAGGCTGAGCAGATCCGTGCCAAGCAGCGGGAGGACCACCGCTCTGTCCGCGAGATCGTGATTGAGGAAGAGCTGGTATCCGAGGAACAGCTTCTGGACGCGCTTTCTGCCGTATCGCGCATCCCCATCGTCCGCCTCTATGAAATGCCGGTGCCCATGGACGTGCGCCAGCTTGTGCGCCCGGACATCCTGCGCAACAACACGATCATGCCCTTTGCGTACGATGAGGAGGACCCCGGCACCCTGTGCGTGGCCATAGACGATCCCCTGAACATGAAGGGGCGCGACCTGGTTTCCATGGCGAGCAAGTGCCGTGTGAAGCCCTTTCTGGCCGCGACGGGCGATATTCTGCTGACTATTGACCGCTATTACGGCTCGGATGAGATTCGGGACGTGGCGGAGCTTTATACGCAAACCGCCGAGGAGGACCGCAGCATCGAGGACCAGATCATCCAGGAGGACGTCAACAGCTCCCCTGTGGTCATGCTGGTCAACTCCCTGGTTGAGCAGGCCGTTCGCCAGCGTGCGTCCGATATCCACATCGAGGCCGGGCCGGACCGTATCCGTGTCCGCTGCCGCGTGGATGGCGTTCTCTACACCACCGCTACCTATGACCTGCGCATGCTGGCCGCCCTGGTGGCCCGCGTGAAGATCATCAGCGGCCTGGATATTTCCGAAAAGCGCAAGCCCCAGGACGGGCGTTTCACCGCCGTGGTGGACCGCCGCGAGTATGATGTGCGTGTTTCCACGCTGCCCACGGTCTATGGCGAAAAGTGTGTGCTCCGTCTTGCCCAGAAGCTGGCGCTGCACCGCACCAAGCAAAGCCTGGGCCTTTCCCCCCGGGACATGGAGCGCTTCGATCATATTCTGAAAAACCCCAACGGCATCGTCCTGGTCACCGGGCCTACCGGCTCCGGCAAGTCCACGACGCTGTATACGGTTCTCAGTGAGCTGAACAGCGAATCCGTGAACATCGTCACGGTCGAGGACCCTGTGGAAGCGAATATCGAGGGCGTCAACCAGGTCCAGGTGAATCCAAAGGCCAATCTGACCTTTGCCAACGCCCTGCGCTCCATCCTGCGCCAGGACCCCGACATTATCATGATCGGTGAGATCCGCGACGCCGAGACCGCCTCCATTGCGGTCCAGGCGTCCATTACGGGCCACCTGGTCGTCAGCACTCTGCATACCAACGATACCGCCAGCAGCGTGACCCGTCTGCTGGACATGGGCGTGGAGAGCTATCTGATCGCGGACGCCACCACGGGCCTGATCGCCCAGCGCCTGGTGCGTCGCCTTTGCCCCAACTGCAAGCGCCCGCATCAGCTTCTTGAGCATGAGGCAGAGTATCTGGGCATGAGCCCGGCGGAGCGGGCCACTGCCACCGTTTGTGAGCCCGTCGGCTGCCAGCGCTGCAACGGCACGGGCTACTATGACCGCATCGGTATTTTCGAGATCATGGAGCTTACGCCGACGCTGAAGGCGATGATCTCCCACCGGGCTTCCTCCAATGAGCTGCGAGACGCCGCTATCGCCGACGGGATGATGACCCTGCGGGACAGCGTGCGCCGCCTTGTTTTGGACGGGACGACCTCCTTGACGGAAATGCAGCGGATCGTGATCGAGAATCTAAACGAAACGGATGAGGAGAGCTTCTCATGATCAATATAGAGCAGCTTATAGCCGATTCGGCGGAAAAGCTGGTTTCCGACGTGCACCTGACGGTAGGCCTGCCGCCAGTCGTGCGCATAGACGGCGCTCTTTTCAATGTCGATCTGCCGGCCTTGACGGATGAGGACGCGCTGGACGCCGCCAAACAGCTCTGCTCCGTCGCGCAGCTTGAGGAGCTGGAACGGGAGGGCGAGGTGGACTTCGCCGTGACCGTGGCGGAAAAAAGCCGTATGCGCTGCAACGTCTATCATCAGCAGGGCCATATCGCCATTGCCCTGCGTCTTTTGCCCCTGGTGATCCCTACGGTGGAGGAGCTGGAGCTGCCCCGCATCCTGGTGGAGCAGGCGGAAAAGCCCCGCGGCCTGGTGCTTGTCACGGGCCCCACGGGCTCCGGCAAAAGCTCGACCCTGGCGGCTCTGCTGGACCATATCAACCATACCCGCCGCCGCCACATCATCACGCTGGAGGCACCCATTGAATACATTCATCAGCGGGATCAATGCATCATCAATCAGCGTGAGGTTGGCCTGGATACCATGAGCTTCGCCGCCGGCCTCCGCGCCGCCCTGCGGCAGGACCCGGACGTGATCCTGGTGGGCGAGATGCGCGACCTGGAAACGATCTCCACCGCCATCACCGCCGCCGAGACCGGCCACCTTGTTTTCGGCACCCTGCATACCAAGGGCGCGGCCAACACCGTGGATCGTATCATCGACGTGTTTCCTGCCGAGCAGCAGGAGCAGGTGCGCATCCAGCTGGCGGACGTGCTGGAATGTGCCGTCGGGCAGACGCTGCTGCCCAGGATCGGCGGCGGCCGCCGCGCGGTCTTTGAGATTCTGATCGGGACCCCGGCCGTCCGTAGTCTGATCCGACAGAATAAATCCTTCCAGATCATCAACTCCATGCAGACGAGCAAGCGCCAGGGCATGCAGACGCTGGACGACGCGCTGGCCAGCCTGGTGCGCGCCAGACAGATCACCCTGGAGGACGCTTTGAGCGCCTCCAGCGATCCTGCGGCCCTGAAGGGCATGCTGTAAGCGATCTTCAACTTTTAGGGAGGTGGCCCTGTGCCTCAATACAGATACGTCGCGCTGAACCGGGAGGGGAAGCGGATCAAGGATACCGTGGAGGCTTCCACGCTGGACACGGCGCGAAATTCACTGCGCGGCTTCGGCTACACGATCCTGGAGATCAATGAGCTGGGCACCCTGAACAAGGATATCGACCTGCCCTTCCTCGGCAATCCCAAGAGCAAGGATATGGCGGTTTTCTGCCGTCAGTTCGTGTCGATCCTGCGGGCGGGAGTGCCGGTTTCCACGGTGCTGTCCATGCTGAGCCAGCAGACGGAGAACAAGAAGCTGCGCGACGCGATCCGCGCTATGCAGGGCGACGTGGAGAAGGGCATGTCCCTGGCAGCCGCCATGCGCCGCCACCCGCGCATCTTCTCCCCCATGCTGGTGAACATGATCGCCGCTGGCGAGGAATCCGGTAATCTGGAGCGCTCCTTCGAGCAGATGGAGATCTATTTCGATAAGGCGCGCAAGACCCGCGCCGCCGTGATCCGCGCCAGCATCTATCCCTGTATTCTGATCTTTGTCATGATCGTAGTGCTGATCGTGATGATGACCAGGATCATCCCCAAATTCATGGAGACCTTTGACGAGATCGGCATGGAGCTGCCCGTGCCCACCAAGATCGTGATGGCGATCAGCTATTGGTTCGTGGATTGGTGGTGGCTGCTGATTATCGTCATCGTCGTTCTCATCGTGGCAGGGGTCATCTTCGGGCGCACGGATAAGGGCAAGCATTTCTACGGCCTGCTCACACGCAAGCTGCCCATCGTCAAGCTGCTGACGGTCCGCTCCGCCAGCGCGACCTTCTGCCGCACCCTGTCCCTGCTGCTCTCCTCCGGCATCAATCTGACGGAGAGCCTGGAGCTGACCGCCAGCAATATGCGGAACATCTGGTTCCGGGAGGCTGTGCAGACGGTGCGCAGCCTGATCTCCCAGGGCTGGGGCCTCGGCAACTCCATTCAGAGCACCCGCCTCTTCCCACCTATGGTCAGCAACATGGTCTCCATCGGCGAGGAATCCGGCGACCTGCAGAATATGCTGGATAAATGCGCCGATTACTATGACGACGAGGTGCAGCAGGCTACGGAGCGTCTGATGGCGCTGATGGAGCCGGCCATGCTCATCATCATGGCCTTCTTCGTGCTGATGATCGTTCTGGCCATCTTCCTGCCGATGCTGAATATGACGCAGATGTACGACCAGTACCTGTAAGGAGAAACATGGACAAGCTTTTGACTGTGATTTTTGCCGCTCTCCTGGGCCTTTGCGTGGGCAGCTTCACCAATGTGCTGATCTACCGCCTGCCCCGGGGGGAGGAATTCGTGAAAACGCCCTCCCATTGCATGAGCTGTGGACATAAGCTGCGCTGGTATGAAAACATCCCCCTTCTCAGCTTCCTGCTGCAAGGAGGGAAATGCCGCTCCTGCGGCGTAAAGCTCTCGGCCCAGTACCCCCTTGTGGAGGGGCTTTGCGGGCTGATGTGGGTGGCCTGTGTGCTGCTGTTCTGGCCGGACTGGGCCGCCATGGCGCTGACCTGCCTGCTCTTCCCCCTGCTCTGCGCGGTGGCCGTGATCGACTGGCGGACCTTTGAGATCCCCAACGGGCTCTGCATCGCCATAGCAATTCTTGGCATTATCCGCCTTTTGCTTGACCGGGAGCATTGGCTGTTGTATATTATAGGTATGTTTTCGGTCAGCCTGTTTTTCCTGATCCTATGGCTTGTGACCGGCGGGCGCGGGATCGGCCTGGGCGATGTGAAGCTGATGGGCGCGGCGGGGCTGCTGCTGGGCTGGCAGAGGATCATCCTGGCCATGCTCGTGGGCTGCATCCTCGGCGCCGTGATCCACTTGATCCGTATGCGCCGCGGCGCCGGGAAAAAGCTGGCCTTTGGGCCTTATCTCTCGGCAGGGATCTGGCTTTCCGCCCTCTTTGGGGAATCCATCATCCGGGCTTATTTGGGTTTGATGGGGTTATAAAGCGTTTTCGCGCCCGGGCTCAGCTCCGGCGCTTCAAGCCACGATGGAGGCAAAAGATATGAACATCAAAAAACTGTCCGGCGAGGGGCTGCTGATCCAGATCGACCGCTACCAGATGCGCCTTGCCAAGATGGACTTGGGGGACCCGGCTGCCGCCGTCAAGAGCAGCCTGGTCTACGAGCTGCCTGCGGGCACGGTGGACGACGGTACCCTGCAGGATATGGAGCAGTTGGAGGCCCTGCTGCGGGAGGGCCTGTCCCGGCCTGAATTCAAGCGTCTGCGCCGGGTGGGCTTTACGCTCAGCTCCACCCAGGTCATCAGCGAGGAGGCCTCCGTCCCCGCGCAGAACGGCGGAAGGCTGGAGCAGCTCCTGCGCGCCAATATGGACGTGTATTTCCCCGTGGACCCGGAGGAATACAACATGGTCTGGCAGACGATTGGCGTCAAGGGAGACGGCGAGCTGGCCGTGCGGCTTTGGGCCGTGCCCAGGGCCATGCTGCTGCGCTATTACAACCTGGCGAATGACTGCGGCCTGCGGGTGGAGGCCATCGACTATTGCGGCCACAGCGCCGCGACGGCAGTGGGCGTTTCCTTTGCGCTGCCCGCTGAAAAGAAGACGAAGGCGAAGGTCTCCGTGACAGGCTCCGAGGAGGAGCCCGCGGCGGAGGAGAATGCTCCCCGGCTGCTTTTCCTCTCCGCCGAGCAGGAGCATCTGATCCTCACCTTTGTCCAGGGGCGTCAGGTGCTTTTCCAGAGAGTTCTGCAGCGGGGTATCGACTGGCACAGCGACATGAGCGAGGTGCTCATGAGCC
>CAMVOG010000027.1 GCA_947169005.1 uncultured Clostridia bacterium
AGGTCGGCGGCCAGCTTTTCCAGGTAAGGGGCCAGGGCCGTATGCCGCTTATGCCCCGGCATGTGCATGGGCACGGTGCCGGGGCAATAGGCGGAGAGCTTTTCCAGCAGGGTCTCAGGCCTTGCCATCGCAGCCAAGGACGGAGATCAGCTTATGCTTGACCAGCGCCTTGATGTTGGCGCGGCCGGGCTTGAGATAGGCGCGGGGGTCGAAGTCCGCGGGGTTGTGATAGAGATAGTCCCGGACTCCGGCGGTCATGGCCAGGCGCAGGTCCGAATCAATATTGATCTTGCAGACGGCCATGGAGGCGGCCTTGCGCAGCATGTCCTCCGGCACGCCGATGGCGTCCGGCATGTGGCCGCCGTTGGCATTGATGGTCTCCACATACTCGGGGATCACGGAGCTGGCCCCGTGCAGCACGATGGGGAAGCCGGGCAGACGCCGGGAGACCTCCTCCAGAATGTCAAAGCGGAGCTGGGGCTTGGTGCCGGGCTTGAACTTATAGGCCCCGTGGCTGGTGCCGATGGCGATGGCCAGGGAGTCCACGCCCGTGGCCCCCACGAACTCCTCCACCTGGCCGGGATCGGTATAGGAGGAATCGGCGGCGTTCACCTTCACCTCGTCCTCCACGCCGGCGAGGCGGCCCAGCTCGCCCTCCACCACGACGCCATGGTCATGGGCATAGTCAACCACCTGCTTGGTGACGCGGATGTTCTCCTCAAAGGGCAGAGAGGAGCCGTCGATCATCACGGAGGTGAAGCCCCCGTCGATGCAGGACTTGCAGACCTCAAAGTCCGCACCGTGGTCCAGGTGGACGCAGATGGGCAGGCCCGTATCGGCCTCGGCGGCCTCGATGAGCTTCATCAGATAAACGTGCTTGGCGTACTTCCGGGCCCCGGCGGAGACCTGGAGGATCAGCGGGGCGCGGACCTCGGCGGCAGCCTCGGTGATGCCCTGGATGATCTCCATATTGTTGACGTTGAAGGCGCCGATGGCGTAGCCCCCGGCGTAGGCCTTCTGAAACATTTCGGTTGAAGTGACGAGCGGCATAATGGTTTTCCTCCTTTATGATTTGAACGGGATTATTTTACCACAGCTTGCGGAAAAATAAAAGAGTTGTTTTCAAGGAACAAGGCTCCGGCGGCGGGGCGCAAGGGGCGCTTGCAATCCCGCCCTTCCCCTGCTATAATGTGGGCGGACAAATTAAGAAGGAGGAATCCTCATGGCTATACTCAAAGGCGCTTGCGTGATCGCCCAGTCCGGCGGACCGACGGCGGTGATCAACGCGAGCTTTTACGGCGCGGCCAAGGCGGCCCTGGCGGCCCCGGAGATCACCCGCGTGCTGGGCGCTGCCCACGGCATCAAGGGCGTATTGAACGACGTTCTCTACGACGTCGGGCAGGAGGACCCGGCGGAGCTGGAAAAGCTGCCCTATACTCCCTCCTCGGAGCTGGGCTCCTGCCGCTATAAGCTGGCAGACCCGGAGAAGGACGACAGGGACTATAAGCGCATCCTGGAAATTTTCAAAAAGTACGACGTGCGCTATTTCTTCTACAACGGCGGCAACGACTCCATGGACACCTGCGACAAGATCAGCCGCTTCATGGCCCGCTCGGGCTGGGAGTGCCGGGTCATGGGCATCCCCAAGACCATCGACAACGACCTGGTGGGCACGGACCACTGCCCCGGCTTCGCCAGCGCCGCCAAGTATATCGCCACCTCCTGCATGGAGGTGAGCAAGGACGCCCGGGTCTACGACACGGGCGCCGTGACGGTGGTGGAGATCATGGGCCGTCACGCGGGCTGGCTGGCCGCCTCCGCCGCCCTGGCCACCCACTTCGGCGCGGGGCCGGACCTGGTCTATCTGCCGGAGACGGACTTTGACATGGAGGACTTTATGGCCCGGGTCAAGACCCTTTACGAGAAGCAGGGCTCTGCCTTTGTGGCGGTGTCCGAGGGCATCCACTACGCGGACGGACGCTTCGTTTCCGAGGCGGAGACCTCGGCCACGGACGGCTTCGGCCACGCCCAGCTGGGCGGTCTCGCCGTGCGGCTGGCGGAAGCGGTAAAGGCCCGGCTGGGCGTGAAGGTGCGCGGCATCGAGCTGAGCCTTTTGCAGCGCTGCGGGGCGCACCTGGCCTCCAAAACCGATATGGACGAGGCCATGATGGCCGGGCGCGTGGCGGTGGAAAGGGCCGTGGCGGGCGAGACGGGCTATATGGTGGCCTTCGACTGCTCCCGGGAGGGCGGCGTTTACACCTGCGTGCCGAAGCTGATCCCCCTCACCTCCGTGGCCAACGCGGAGAAGAAAATTCCCTTGGAGTGGATCGGGGAGGACAAGTGCAGCGTGAAGCAGCCCTTCATCGACTACCTGCTGCCCCTCATCCAAGGCGAGCCCGCGCGGCCCCTGGAGAACGGGCTTCCCCGCTTCGCCCGGCTGAAAAAGGTCCGCGCAGAGGCATAAAATTTTTCGCAAAAAGTGCAAAAAATAACCCCCCCGGGGGCTTGCGGCGTGCTTTTGCCCATGCTATGCTGGACCCAGATCAAGGGCTGAGGCCCGAGAGAAAGGGTGTTTTCTATGCATATGGCTGACGCGCTGCTGGCCCCCGGCGTTGCTGTGGGCATGGCCGCGGCCTCCGCCGTGGCGGCGGGCGTTTCCGTCTGGCAGCTCAAGAAGGAGGACGACCCCAAGCGGCTGCCCACCATGGCGGTGACGGCGGCGCTGGTCTTTGCGGGGCAGATGATCAACTACACCATCCCCGGCACTGGCTCCTCCGGGCATATCTGCGGCGGCATGCTGCTCTCGGCGCTGCTGGGGCCCTATGCGGGCTTTTTGTCCATGATCGTCGTGCTGGCGATACAATGCTTCTTCTTTGCGGACGGAGGGTTGATGGCCCTTGGGGCCAACGTCTGGAACATGGCCTTTTACGGCTGCTTTGTGGGCTACTTCCTGCTATGGCGGCCCATTCTGCGGGGCAGGCTCTTCTCCGGCATGGGTGCGAAGGCCGCGGGCCGCGCGAAGATCATCCTGGCTTCGATCCTGGGCTGCGTCGTCAGCCTGCAGCTGGGCGCCTTCTCCGTGGTGCTGGAAACCAGCGTTTCCGGCATTACCGAGCTGCCCTTCGGCGCCTTCGTGGCGCTGATGCAGCCTATCCACCTGGCGATCGGGCTGGTGGAGGGCGTCGTAACGGCGGCGGTCCTGCTCTTTGTCTATGAAGCCAGGCCCGAGCTCGTGCGGGACGTGACGGTCCGCGAGGGTGAAAAGCAGAAGGGCAGCCTGCGCATGACCCTGGTCGTGCTGGCCCTGGCCGCGGCGGTCATCGGCGGCGGGCTCTCCCTGCTGGCCAGCTCCAACCCGGACGGGCTGGAATGGGCCCTCTTCGGCAACAGCGAGGCGGGCTACAGCGAAAATATGGGCCTGGATGAGGAGAGCTTCGGCATCGAGAGCGAGGCCGCGGAACGGGCCGGGAGCATCCAGGAATCCAGTTCCTTCCTGCCGGACTACGCCTTCCCGGACAGCGACAGTCCTGCCGGAACTACGGTTTCCGGCCTGGCGGGCTCCGCCATCGTGGCGGCCGTGGCGCTGCTTTTGTGCCTGGTCTTCGGCTTCTTCCGCAAGCGGAAGAAGGCCAAGGCAAACGGATAAGTTTTTCAGAACAATAAACCGACCGCTGCGGGGCTTCGGCCTCGCGGCGGTTTTGGGTGTTTTAAAGGAGGGAGAGCGTGGACAAGATGGACCGGGCCCTGCGGGAGCTGGGGCAGATGGACGAGCTGGCGGCAGGCGATTCGCCGGTGCATCGGCTCAGTCCCTGGGTGAAGCTGCTGGTAACTTTGGGCTACATCATTGCCGTGGTCTCCTTCGACAAATACGCGCTCTCCGGGCTGCTGCCGCTGATCCTCTATCCCCTGCTTGTTTCCCAGCTCAGCGGCGTGTCCCTGATTCTGGGGCTGCGCAAGCTGCGGCTGGTGCTGCCCCTGGTGCTGGCAGTGGGCATTTTCAACCCCTTTCTGGACCGGGCTCCCCTGCTGTATCTGGGCTCTCTGCCCGTCTCGGGCGGGGTCGTCTCCATGCTCACGCTGCTGCTCAAGGGACTGCTGAGCCTGCTGGCCTCCTTCCTTCTGGTGGCGACGACGCCCATCGACAGCCTTTGCGCCGGGCTGCGGAAGCTCCGCGTCCCCCAGACGATGGTGACGCTGCTGCTGCTGACCTACCGCTACGTGGGCGTGATGATGGAGGAGCTGGCCGTGATGAGCCGGGCCTACCACCTGCGGGCCCCGGGGCAGAAGGGCATCCACTACAAGGCCTGGGGCTCCTTCCTGGGCCAGCTTTTGCTGCGGAGCATGGACCGGGCCGGGGAGCTCTACGCCTCCATGCGGCTGCGGGGCTTCCACGGGGAATTCTACTACGCGCCGAGCCGTCCCTGCGGCGGACGGGACCTGGCCTGGCTGCTTCTGTGGCTCGGGGCCTTCGCCCTGCTGAGACTGGTTGACCTGGGTGCGCTGCTGGGCGGCCTGCTGCGACTTTGAGGAGGAACCGACATGATCACGCTCGAAAACGTGTCCTTTGCCTATGAGCCGGGGCGGCCCGTGCTGGACGGTATCAGCTTCCACATCGCGCCCGGGGAGGCCGTGGGCCTCATCGGGGCCAACGGCGCGGGCAAAAGCACGCTGATGAAGGTGCTGCTGGGGCTGGAAAAGGCCGAGGGCCGCGTAATGGTAGGCGGCGAAGAGCTGACGAAGGAGAGCCTGCCCCGCGTCCGCCGGAAGCTCGGCTTCGTGCTGCAGAACTCCGACAACCAGATGTTCATGCCCACGGTCTATGAGGATATGGTTTTCGGGCCCATGAACTACGGGCTCAGCCGGGAGGAGGCGGACCGGCGGGTGGACGCCGTGCTGGAAAAGCTGGGGCTGGAAGCGCTGAAGCACCGGCACAACCACCGCATTTCCGGCGGGGAAAAGCGCATGGCGGCTATCGCCACGGTGCTGGCCATGGAGCCGGAGGCCGTGCTGATGGACGAGCCCACCTCCGCCCTGGACCCCTTCAACCGCCGCCTGGTCATCAACACGATCCGGGAGCTGGGGCAGACCCGCGTCATCACCTCCCACGACCTGGACATGATCCTGGACACCTGCAGCCGGGTGATTCTCCTCTCCGGCGGGCGGATCGCGGCGGACGGGCCGACGGAGGAGATATTGCGGGACAAGGCGCTGCTGGAGGCCCACCGCATGGAGCTGCCTCTCCGCTGGCAGGGGTAAAGATACACCTATCGCGCAAAAGGGACTGCCCATCGGGCAGCCCCTTTTTTCTATTCCCTTCCCCTTTTTCCTTTACGCCAGGGTCTTCCCCATGGCCTCGCAGGCGGCCAGGGCCGCATCGTCCGGGGCCTCGCAGCAGATCACGCTGTCGCAGGCCAGGAAGGCCCCCGCGTCCTTGCAGCGGTCCTCCCAGGAGCGCATCCACTCGCCGTCCCCCCAGCCGTAGGAGCCGAAGAGACCGATGCTCTTGCCGGAAAGGCCCGGCTCGCACTTGGCGAAGAGGGGCTCGAAAATTTCCTCCTCCAGCACCTCCGCGCCCATGGCCGGGCAGCCGAAGGCCAGGGTGTCGTACTTTCCGGTGGCAGCAGGGTCAAAGGTCTCAGGGGTATAAAGGGCCGCGTCTGCCCCGGCCTCCTTGGCGCCCTTCAAAACGGCCTCGGCCATGGCCTCGGTGTTGCCGGTCCCGCTCCAATAAACGATGGCGATCTTTTTCATGTTCATACTCCTTTTATCAAATTATCCATTTTACACCGTCAATGCCTCCACAGAGGCGCCCGCGGCGAATCGGCTGAGATAATTGGCGGTGCAGCGCTTGTAGGCAGTGAAGCGCTTTTCCGCCCGCTCCGCATCGCCATAGACCTTCCAGCAGCCCACGGCCTTGCAGTCCTTGCCCTTATGCTCGATGAAGCCACGCACGTCCTCCGGCGGATAGCTGAGAAAGAGGCCGATCTCGTGCGGGAAGTCCCGCCGGGACCGCAGCCGGCGGGCCAGCTCGCAGAGGCAGCGCTGACGCCCTGCGTCGGCATACCCCAGCTCCCGCAGGAGGGCCCGGGCCTCCTCCCCCGCCAGGTCCGCCTCCAGGCGGGACGGGCGGAAGAGATAGAGCAGGGCGTTCCCCTCTCCCCAGCGCAGCGGCACCAGTCAAAGCCCCTTGGCAGCCAGACGCCGGTTCAGCCCCCGCACCTGCCGCAGCAGCTTCTCCCGGTCCGTGTAGGCACAGGGAAAGAGGCTGCCCGTCTTGATGCCCGCCAGGGTCGGGGCTGCCTGCCGGATCAGTCGCTCGTCGGACATAGGTCGTCGCTCCTTTCGGGGATGTGTAAAAGAATACAGCCGCATGAAAACAGTGAGACTTGCGCGTGCGGTCTTCTCCCCATTAGTTAGCTTTCGCTAACTAATGGGGAGAAGAAAAGGCTCTGCCGTGCTTTTGACCCTCGCTTTGGTTAGCCTACGCTAACAATAACATACGGAAACGACTTTGTCAAGAGGCTTGGAAAGATTTCTCAACCGTGGGATCGGATATATAAAGCGGGCGGCCAAACGGCCGCCCGCTTGAGTGTGTCGACAAATCGTCGACACACTCAGCGTGAAAAAAGAAAATCTGTCCGATTTTCATTTTTCACAAGGATTAAAACGTGAGGGGGAGTCCCCTCCCCCTCACAGACCCCCATGCATATCTGCACCGGTTGATTTAATTTTGACTTTGTCTACAGTCTAAAGCGGGCGGCCAGTTGGCCGCCCGCTTCGGAATGCGGAATACGGTATGTTGTACTTTTTCCCGGGGGCGGCAGGTTGCCGTCCCTACGGATTACTAAGCACTATGCACTAAGCACTTAATAATCTTACAGATCGAAGGGCTCCATCTCGAGAACGGGGTGACCCTTCTCGGAGAGGTAGTTCAGCAGCTCTTCGGGATCCTCGGTGATGGTCTCGTCGCCGATCATGTCGCAGAAGTTCTCCACGCCGTAGAGCTCCTGAGCGGTGGCGTTGATGCGGTCACGGAGCTGATCCTTCAGTGCGGCGGGCATCCAGACGATACGGCCCAGGCCGCCCTCGGCCTTCAGATACTTCTTGGAGGCGATGAAGTGCTTGCCGTGGCCCATGAAGCCGGGGGTCTGCACGCCGCCGCCGGTCATGGACGCCATCTCGGAGAAGGACATGCCCAGGGGGGTGGTGCCCACGTGCTCACGGTTGACGATGACCACGCCGTTGGAGAAGGGCTCGATGCCGCAAATGCACTCGAAGCAGCCGCAGCTGGTCATGGGATCCTGCAGCAGGGAGTACAGGGTCACGTGCTCCAGAGCACCGTGAGAATACTTGTTGACGGCCTCGTCCACGTCCTCATAGGAGCCCAGGCGCTCGTCAATGACGCGCTCCTTGGTGACCACCTGGCAGGGGCCGGAGGGATCCAGCTCATTGGTGGCCTTGGCATCCAGCCAGGACACGGCGCCGCACAGACCCAGACGCTCGGGGGTGACGATGCAGACGTGGCTGGGTGAGAAGGCCTGGCAGAGGATGCAGGTGTAGAAGACCTCCACGCTCTCGTCGGTCAGGCTGGCCAGACGGGCGTCGCGCTTGTCGAAGGTCTCGTTGGCCATCTCGCGGATTTCCTTGTTCTTCTCGGGGATGGAGCAGATCTTCACCTGGCACTTGTCCACGACGGCCTCGTACTCGCTCTTGATCTTGGCGTAGAGGATCTCGCCCAAATGGCGGAGCCGGAAGCCGGCGTTGAACGCGTCGATGCTGACACGGATGCGGATCATATCGCGCTGGCCGGTGTGCATGACGCCCTCGGCGCAGTTGATGAAGTTGTGGAACTTACGCTCGATGACGGACTCGAAATCGGGGCTCATGTTCTTGCCGGCCACCTGGGCGACCATGGTGACGGACATACGGGAGCCGGGCTCAATGGAATCCAGATCGGGGCCCTCGACCTCGATCAGATGGTCCTCCACCTCGGTCATCTGCTTGGTCTGCACCAGCTCCAGGCAGTCCACGCGGGAGCCGTCGATATCCACCAGCATGTCCTTGCGGCGGATAATCTCGCCCTCAAAGGCGTTGGAGAAGGCCACGGGGATGTCCACCTTGGTGATCTTCAGCTTGATGTCGCGGGCCTCCAGAGAGGTCTCGATAAAGTCCTTGGTGTTGGGCTGGATGATGAGGGTCTTGGGCACGGCCCACATGTCGTTGGGGTCGTTGGTGATGGTGGGGAAGCCCATGGCGATGCCGCCGGCGGCCATAGCCACGTTGATGTCCGGCACGGGGGCAAAGGCGTTGACGAAGGCGTGCAGACGCACGAAGGTGTAATCCTGGAAGCCGTCCCAGTCGCCGGGCTGGATGGCGCCGAAGATCATGGCCGCGCGGACGCAGAAGCTGACGACGTGGGCCACGTCCCAAATGTCGGGGCCGACGGCCACGGCACGGACGGCAAAGCCCAGATTCATGCCCTTGCGGACAGCCTGGTCAATGATGCCGCCCACCAGGAACACGAAGATACCGCGGGTCTGATAGCCCTTGATGAGCTCCACGGCCTCCTCGTCGGAGGGAGCCTCGTCGATGATGACGACGAAGCCGGGGATGTCGTTGGTGACCAGGGGCACGCCCAGCTCACGGACCTCAGCGTCGGAGAAATGGCCGTGATAGGGGGTCCCCTCATAGGGAGTGGCGGTGTCGATGTACTTGCAGGCTTCGATGACCTCGCCGGCCATGGCGGTGCCGAGACCGGTGGTGAAGATATCCTTGGTGCGATACTCACGGGTCATCATGCCCTTGATGTGGTCAAGGGCCTCCCGCAGCTCGCCCAGGTTGGTGACCTTCTTGCCGGCGTAAGCCAGGGAGCAGGCCATGTTGTAGGCGGTGTCGGGGAGCTGGATGGGCTGGTCAGCCCCAAATTTCTCAATCGCGGCGGTCAGGGCCTCGTCAGCCTTGGCGTACATCTCATCGGAGCCGCGGAATACTCTGTCAAAAAGACCGATCAAGTAAAACAATCCTTTCCTATATTTATTTATGCCGGACAGGCCGGATCAGCGCACGCGGCGGTCGATCTCAGCCTTGATCTCTCTGATCTCGTCTACCACCAGGCCGCCCTTGTCGAAGGGGCTGATCCCCTCCCGATCGGCGTCCTGGATATCGGTGTTATAGCTCATGAAGCCCAGCAGGTCCTCTGCCGGGATGCGGGAGCGGATAAACTCCCGATCCGCCTCGCCGCGGACCTTGTTGGCAACGACGTTCACGTGCTTCACGCCCAAGTCGGTGGCAAGCCTTTTCACGTTGCGATAGGTCTGCACGCTCCGTTCCCCGGGCTCAATGACGACGATGAAGCTGTCCACGAAATCCGCGGTGCCGCGGCCCAGATGCTCCAGCCCCGCCTCCATGTCCAGGATGACCACCTCGTCCCGATGGACGATCAGGTTGGACAGGAGCCGCTTCAAAACCACGTGCTCCGGGCAGACGCAGCCGCCTCCGGCCACATCCACATAGCCCATGACCAAAAGCTTCACGCCGTTTTTCTCAATGGCGAAGCGGTCCGGGATATCGTCCACCCTGGGGTTCATCTTGAAGAGCTTGCCGTAGGCGGAGCCCGGCACGTTGGCCGCCGTCCGCTCCGCGATCAGCTCGCTCATTTTAGAGACCGGGGTCAGCGCCTCGATGCGCTCGGGCTCAAAGCCCAGGGCCATGCCGAGGTTCGCGTCCGGGTCCACATCCGCCGCCAGGACCTTCAGGCCCTCCTCGGCGTACAGTCTTGCCAGCACGGCGGCCAGCGTCGTTTTGCCGACGCCGCCCTTGCCGGAAACCGCGATCTTCATGTCGTCAGTCCTTCTTCTTTAAGATCAGATACCCAGCGCGGCTCTCTTGGCCTCGATGCCGTTGATGATGGCATTGACCAGCTCGTCGGGATTCTTGTTGATGATGTAGCCGCCGCCGGTCCACTCGCGGGTACCCTCGGTGATGAGCTCCATCATCTTATCGGAGCCGCTGACCTCGGGGTCAACGCCCAGGTAAGTATCGATACCGGTCGCCACGACGTAGTTGGCGATGGCAACGGCCTTCTCGCTCATCCACTCGGGAGCGCAGCCCACCACGGGGACCTGAGGCACGTCGATGCCCCAATCCTTGGCGATGCCGGTAGCCAGCAGCATCATACGGGAAATATCCACGCAGGAGCCCATGTGCAGCACGGGCGGGATGTCCGCCAGGGTGCAGACGCGCTTGAGGCCCTCGCCGCAGATCTGCTTGGCTTCCTTCTCCAGGAGGCCCGCCTTGGAGGCGGCCTGGGCGGCGCAGCCGGTGGCCACGATGACGATATCGTTGGCGATCAGCTTCTTCATGATCTCGATGTGGGAATAGTCCGGGCGGACCTTCGGGTTGTTGCAGCCGACGAAGGCGGCGGCGCCGCGGATAACGCCGGACTTGATGCAGTCGATCAGGGGCTTGTAGGTATCCAGCTCCTCATCCACGTGGGAGTTGGTAACGGTGTCGAGGCGGCTCTTGATGCCCTCGCAGGAATAGCCGATGCTGGCCTTTCTCTTGTGCTCGGGGATGAAGATCTTGCCCTCGTCGCGGTTCTTGAAGTTCTCGACCGCTTCCTTCACGATGCGGTAGCCCACCTCGCCGCCGTTCTCGCTGGTAACGGGCAGGTAGGTGGAATAGGGGATCTGGGCGATGGGAGAGGTGGTGTAGAACTTGGTGTGGAAGCACTCGCTGACGGGCCCGATGTTGGGGAAGATGCACTGCAGGTCCACCACGATGGCGTCCACGACGCCGGTGAGGATGGCGTTCTCCTGCTGCAGATAGTTGCCCACCATCTTGAGGCCGTGACGCATGGCCATCTCGTTGGCCACACAGCAGAGGCCCACCACGTTGATGCCCTTGGCGCCCTGCTCCTTGGCGAGCTTGATGAGCTCGGGATCCTCGGAGGCGTTCACGATCATCTCGGCGACGGCGGGATCGTGGCCGTGGCAGATGACGTTGACATAGTCCTTCTCCAGAACGCCCAAGTTGCCCTCGGTCTCATTGGGCATGGGGGTGCCGTAGACGATATCGGAAAACTCGGTGCCGGCCATGGAGCCGCCCCAGCCGTCCGCCATACCGACCTTCAGAGCCGCTTTGACAAGGGCGTTGGGATCGGCGGTACATCCAACGTGGGTCATATGCAGGGCGGTGACGACCTCGCGGTCAATGGCGCGGGGCACGATGTCGTTCTCCTCCCAGCACTTGATGCGCTCGGGGTTGGCGCGCTGGATCATGCGGGAGGTGCCGGTGATCTTGCCGTACTCACCCAGGCCGATCTCGGCGACATCGCGGCCGATCTCGTAAATATCGCGGCCCTCGGTCTCCACGCCCCACTCGGCGGCCAGCTTGAGGAGCTTCTTCTCGTCGGTGATGTGGAAGTTGCCCTCGGGGGACGCGTCGTACAGCTTCCAGACGCACTCGCGGCCATGGTCGGAGTGAGCGGCAGCGCCGGCGGCGGCCATGCGCAGGTAGTTGCGGCCCGCAATGGTATCGGCCGTCGCGCCGCAGATGCCCTTGGGAGCCTTCGGCGTGATGCGGCAGGGGCCCATGGTGCAGATACGGCAGCAGATACCCTTCTCGCCGAATCCGCAGTGGGGAGTCTGGTTCTTCACGCGATCCTGCCACGTGTCGATCCCCACCATGACAGCCGTTTCATGGAGTCGGTTGGTATCGGCCTCCATGGTCTCCACTGTCGTCGCTTCAAACTTGATTACATCGCTCAACTTTTTCTTCTCCTTTCATATATCCAGAAAGTATAAAACATATTCAAAGGCCGTCGGGGCGCAAACAAACCTGCTCTGAAACAGCAGCCTGCCCAAAAGGGCATACTTCACCCCAGACTTAATAGAGTTTATCATAGAAGAAAAGAAAAAGCAATGCCTCAAGCTGTGAAAAATTTTACCAGTCTATACAGGGAGATTGGGCCTTTTGACCAAGAGACGGCAAGGGACCGCAAAAAGCCGAAAGCAAGGGACCGATGAGATAGTCGGTCCCCTGCCCTCAGCTTCGCTTGTATTTTCTTCTCGTGGCCTCGCCGCCCCGCAGGTGGCGCTCGGCCTTGTTGGTCTCCAGTATCGTTTTGACCTGCTCGTAGAGGGCCAGGTCCCAGAGCCTCAGCCGCTCGGACAGGTCCTTGTGTACCGTGGATTTGCTCACGCCGAATTTGGCGGCGGCGGCCCGGACGGTGCCTTTTTCCGCGATGATGTACTCCGCCAGCTCCCGGGCCCGCTCCTCGATATTGGTACGCATACAACCACTCCCCATGCGCGGCGCGCCGCGCTTCTGTGGAGAGTATATGACCGAGGGCG
Source organism: uncultured Clostridia bacterium (assembly GCA_947169005.1). GTDB lineage: Bacteria > Bacillota > Clostridia > Oscillospirales > Oscillospiraceae > RGIG6375. The sequence continues at coordinate 12,354 of CAMVOG010000027.1, forward strand.
GGGCGATATGAGCGGCGGGCTCAGCCCGTGATCTCGCTCAGCCCCTTGATCCAGCAGGCGATCTCGTTTTCCGCGACGAGGCGCAGGGGACCCTCCCCGGATGGGAGGGGCGCGCCGTTCATGGCCCAGGCCGCGATGGGCTCCCGGCGCTGGCCGGGCTGATAGCGGCTTTCCGCGCCGCGCAGGACCCATTCCGTTGGGAGCTCGTGGCCGTAGCCGCCGGGGTTGGCGGCATAGAGGCGGGCGGGCAGGGCCTCGCCGGGCAGCAGGGCGCTCTCCAGCAGGGCCCGCAGGGGGACGCCCTCAAAGGCAAAGCGTCCGTCCCGGGCGGCAAACCAGGCCCGGGTCCGGGGCAGAGCGGCCAGGGCCGCGGCGTCGAAGCGCGTCTCCCGTCCGTTCAGGCGCAGAGTCAGCGTCGCCTCCGCCGGGGGCTGCACCGGGGGCGGAAGCGGGCCGGGGTCCGTTTCCCGGGTGGGGCGGGCGGGCACGGACCCGTCCCAGTCCCCCGCCGCCAGGAGGCAGAGCCACTTGCCGCAGCCGGGGGCGTTGGAGCCCTCCCCTACCCCCTCCGCCACCAGGCGCAGGGGACCGCCGGAGTTGCCCGCCGCCTTGGAAAGGCCCTCCGCCTCGGTGAAGACCGTATAAAGGGGTTCCATCCCCGTGGGGCCGACGAGGGGCAGGCCCCCGGCGGCCCAGGCCAGCAGCACGGGCTTGGCCGCCCGGCGGAGCTGCGCCAGGGTAAAATCCAGCCGCAGACCGTCCTTGAAGGCGGCTGAGACAGGGGTATCCGCCGGGCTGTCCTCCGCAAGGCCGAGAAGGGGCAGCAGCACCGCCAGGTCAGCGCCCGTGAAGCGGACGGCCTTTTCCTGGCCGCCGCCCGTCGTCAAGGTATAGGAAAGGGTCCGCTCCAGCCCATGCTCCCGGGCCAGGCGGACCAGCTCCGTGACCGTAAGGGCCCCGCCCCGCAGGGCGGAGCCGGTCACGGCCAGCGTATCGTTCAGAAATTCCATGCTTCCTCCGACTCTGAGTACTGAGTACTCTTTTCTGAGTACTTATTCGATCTCCTCGAACTGCTCCCGGAACGCCTCCCCCAGCGGATTCTGATTGCCCCGCTTCCACATGACGATCTCGGTGGTCTCCGCCAGGCCGGGGATATCCAGAAAGCGCAGGTTGGGATTGTTGCGCAGGGCGTGGTTGCCGTTCAGCACGAAGACGCCGTAGCCCGCCTCCAGCCAGAGGGCCAGGGTGCCGATGTCCGGGGCTACCAGCTTCTTATAGCTGCTTCCCAGGGGCCGGGACCCGCCGACGTGGTCGGCGATAAACTGGGATTCGGACTCGGAGAGGGAGAGATAGGCGTCCCCGTCAAAGTCCTCCAGGCGCAGATCTTTATCGTTCGCCTTCGGGTGGCCGGCGGGGACCACCAGGTAATTCTTCGTGCGGGCCACCTTCTGATAGGCGATCTTTTCCTCATCCGTCACGTTGAAGGTAGCGCCGAAGGCCATGTCCAGTTCCTCGTCCTCCAGCTTTTTCAACAGCTCCGCCAGGCCATGGCTGGAGAGCTTCACCATCACGTCCGGGTACTTCTCATGGAAGGTCCGAAGGGCGTCGGAATAGGGCGGGCAGATAAGCTGGCCCTCGACCATGCCCACGCTGAGGCTTCCCTCGAAGCCCTGGGAAACGGCGTGGGCCTTCTCCTGGAGGGACTGGTAATCCACGGCCAGCTTCCGCAGGCCCTCGGCAAAGACCTCCCCCGCCGGGGTCAGCTTCACGGCCTTTTTCTCCCGGGTGAAGAGGCGGAATTCCAGTTCCTCCTCCATGGCGGCGATCTGCCGGGACAGCACCGGCTGGGACAGGTAGAGCCTGTCCGCCGCCCGGGTGAAGCTCAGCGTCTCCGCCGCGGCCAAAAAGCACTTGATCTGTGAAAAGTTCAAAATGCCCACCTCCTGCCTACTGAGTCCTGAGTACTAAGTACTGAGTACCAATTCCTGAGTACTGAGTACTGAAAATCACACCTTCAGCTCCGCGGTTTTGCCCACGGCCTGGGGATAGCGGGCCAGGACGGGCTTCACATAGTCCTCCACCAGCTCCTCCACCTGATGGGCGGAGCGGCCCGTGTAGGCCGCCGGGGAGAGCTCGGCGCGGATCTCCTCCTCCGTGAGGCCGAAGAGGGGGTCCCCCGCGATTCGGGAAATGAGGTCGTTGGGTCGGCCCTCCTCCTTGATGACCTTGCCCGCCGCCACGGAGTGGACGCGGATGGCCTCATGGAGCTGCTGCCGGTCCCCGCCGTTTTTCACGGCCCGCATCATGATGTTCTCCG
>CAMVOG010000028.1 GCA_947169005.1 uncultured Clostridia bacterium
TCCCCGGCGCGGTGACGGCGGAGGACGTGATGGCCGTTTGCGGCGGCACGCTGCCCCCCAGGGCCGCGCTGCCCGAGGACGCGCCGCCCCTGCCGGAGCCGGAGCCGGAAAGCGCCGCCGCCAAGCCGGGGAAGCTCTCGGTCTGGCGCAAGATCCTGGCCGCTGTCAGCGCCGTCGCCGCCATTGTCCTCTTCATCCAGGCCATGGGGGTCACGGACCTCTCCGCCCTTATTGCGGAAAACGGCCTCACGAGCCTCGCCGGGGAGCAGATCTGGCTCTATGCCGCGCTGATCGCCTGCCTGCTGCTCTTTGCCCTCGCCATCGGGCGGCGGTCAAAGCCCCCGGTCACGGTGCAGACGCCCACGCAGAAGCGCAAGCTCTCCAAGCGCACCGTCGTCGCCGCCGTGCTGATCCTGCTGCTGATCCCTGTGACCCTTTTCGCCGGGGAGTTTTACATGGGCGGCGGCAAATACTATTTCATCTCCCTACTTGTTTTATTAGAGTGCATGATCCCGTTTTTCCTCATTTTTGAGGGCCGCAAGCCCCAGGCGCGGGAGCTGGTGATCATTGCCACCCTCTGTGCCATCGGCGTGGCGGGCCGGGCCGCCTTCTTCATGCTGCCGCAGTTCAAGCCGGTGCTGGCCATCGTCATTATCTCCGGTGTGGCCTTCGGCGGCGAAACGGGCTTCCTCGTGGGCGCGGTGACGATGCTGGTGTCCAACGTCCTCTTCGGGCAGACGCCGCTGACCCCCTGGCAGATGTTCTCCATGGGCCTCATCGGTTTCCTGGCGGGCGTCCTCTTCCGCACGGGCCTTCTGCGCCGCAGCCGCCTGTCTCTCTGTATCTTCGGGGCCCTGGCCGCCATCCTCATCTACGGCGGCATCATGAATCCCGCCTCCGCCCTCATGTGGAGCCGGGAAATCTCCTGGCAGGTCCTCCTGGCCTACTACATCCCCGGCTTCCCCATGGACTGCGTCCACGCCGCCGCCACCTGGATCTTCCTCTGGCTCGCCGCCGAGCCCATGCTGGAAAAGCTGGACCGGATAAAGGTAAAGTATGGGCTCTACGAATTGTGACCAATCCCGATCGATTTTTTCAGACATTTGGAATGCTTAAAGAATTGTCATATTGTGTGGAAAAGAAAGTGGATTTTCTTGCTTTTCCTGAATACTCCATTCCAGCCGAATTGTTGTTTGACATTCAGAAAGCAATCAAATCATCATCAATAGTCGTAATTGCAGGTACACATATTGTTTCTACAAGAAGCATTACTCTTCCAGATAAATACCCTATGCAAAGAGATCTTGTTAACTCCGCCATTTGCCCTGTAATCAACGCAGATGGAATAATCGGATACTCTGTAAAAAAGAATGCATCTAAATGGGAAATCGGATTGAACACCCCTGTAGATAAAGGATCTCAGATTATTCAAACTGAAAAATGCAGTTTAGTGGTTGAAGTCTGTATTGAAGCCTTATGGTCGTCCGTATAAAGGGGGAGCTGACAGACAAGCAGTTTCGCCGCCTGTGGATGTACTGCGTCGAACAGCTTACGGAGGCGGAAATCGCGGCGGCAGAAAACGTGAAGCAGCCGGGCGTGTCCAAATCAATCAATGCGGCCAGAAAGAAAATATTGAAACTTCTTTCCGGAAAAAGGTTATAAAGGGCGCGTTTTTTCGGCGCTTATTGAAGGACGTTTTATCCACAATACGCATCCTTCATCATTCGGATAAAAATGAAAACTGAATAAACGGTATTGCAGGCACATAAGCCGCATGATAGCGACGCGAGGTGCGGCGCAAGGAAGGGGATAAATCCCTGGAGCGAATCACGCAGCCTCAAGCCCGGCTCGGCAAGCCGGAGCGCAATGACAGTGCGGTGGATAATGATACTTGCTCACGCCCGTCCATAGACTTGAGACGGAGCCCTGCGCTGTGCGCCAGTCCTAAGAGGCAGCGGCAGCATGGAGTTATGACAGCCTTGCCAAAGGCGGCCTGCAATATCCCCTTCGCCAGGGATGCGTGGCAAATATGGCGATTGCTTAAATGGGCGGAGCTGCTCTTCAACAGTTTCCGCCCATATAGGTACAATGAATGTAATTAACCTTTATAGTTGCGGAAGGAAGATATACGCTTTTCAAAGAATAATCCTCCTCGTAAAAGCCAATACTGCTGGCGAGGTGATCTAATATATGGAAAAAAACGAAATAAAAATCGATCAAGCCAAGTATATCCTTTGCAGGGTCTTTTCTGAAAAAGGCTGTATCGAGGATTTGATAAAAAGGCGCATCGTGGAAGCTAATTCCAGCCGCGCAATCTTTGACAAGAACCATGCTAAAGGGCTATAATAAGATTAGCAAATCGGTTGGTCTGAAGGAGGCAGACATGAAAACCGACAGATTGGAATTGGCGTTTGGATATTTCAGGCTGTCACTGGAAGAAGCAAACGGGGGCGAATCCGGATCTATCACGAATCAGCGCATGATTGTACGCAGGTATTGTGAGCAGAACGGCATCACTCTTGTTCGCGAGTTTGCAGATGATGGATGGTCAGGCGGCAATTTTAACCGTCCAGCGTTTCAAGACATGATGAGACAGCTTGAAGCTGGAAAGGCCAACATCGTGATAACCAAGGATTTGTCCCGTCTCGGAAGAGATATGCGTGAGGCAAGCTATTATGCGGAACAGTTCTACCCAGAGCATGGTATCCGCTATATAGCCATTGGAGACAATTTCGATACAGAACACGATAATATCATGGCCCCCTTTCAATTTGCCATGAACGAGGTGTATCTGCGTGATGGGTCCCGTAAGGTAAAAGAGGTTCTCAAAAACAAACGAGAAAACGGACAATACTGTGCCTGTCCACCATATGGATATAAGAAAGACCCTGAGAACAAAAATCATTTGATCCCCGATGAGATAACTGCACCTGTTGTAAAGATGATCTTTGATCGTGCGGCGGCTGGTGACTCTTCCAGGAAAATCGCTGCGGATTTGAGCACAAGAGGTGTAATTCCACCGTTAAAATATCGGGTACTGTATCGGGATGATTTTTCTCTCGAAGGTGCGGCGCGGGCTTCAGATACATGGAACAACACCACGGTCAAACGCATCTTACAAAACCCCGTGTATCTGGGCCATACCTTGTTAGGGCGGAGCCGAAAGGTCAGTGTTAAGTCCAAGAAAAAGGTTTCTGTGCCGCGCGACGCTTGGGCCATAACGGAGAATACGCATCCACCCCTGGTATCAAACATTCTCTTTGAGGAGGCAAAGAAAAACCTGGGTAAAAGCTCCTCTGATTATCGTGCCTTTGATCATGTTCGTAAAAGCGTTTTTTCGGGGATCGCGTTTTGCGCACGCTGTGGTCATGCTCTGTGTTCTTGTGGGACAGTTTACAAGGGCGAGCGGGAAAAATACTGGTATTTATCCTGCACTCATCAACGCCAGGATTATTCTAACCGCTGTGAGGGCGTGCGAGTGAAGTATTCAGATCTCTTGGAATTGATCCGGCAAGATTTGAATTCGTTGCTGGAAATGGATGAGGCACAGGTAATGCGCATTGTTCACCAGCTTGCTGAAGAGACCGAAAGTGCTGAAAATCAGCAGATGAAGAAATTGCGCAAGGAACAGGCCCAATCCCGTATGACCACTATTGATCGCATTGTAACGAAGCTGTATACAGACAATGCTGAGGGACGCCTTGACGATGACCGTCTAAGCAGAATGGTGGCAGATTTGGAGCGAGAGTCAGCTGCCTTGAAGTCGGAACTGGCGGATTTGAACAAGACTGCCGATGAAGACGAGACAGAGCAGAATATAGAACGCTTTTTCAATTTGGCCAGTCGCTACACGCATATTGAAACATTAGACCGAGAGACGTTAAAAACCTTTGTTGACCGTATTGAGGTTGGGCCAAAAAACTTCCCGGATGGTCTCTCCAAGGCAACCCATCGCAACACACCGTATCAGCAAAAAATAACCGTCTACTACAAGTTTATTGGCAATCTGGCTACAAGGACATTGGAGCCGTTTGCTGAATTGCCCAAAGACGCTTGAGCTTTGATGTATCGGAAACACCAAGGGACCCTGATGTTCAACTCCATCTTATAAAACGCTATTTAAGATGGCAAAAAGACATCCTCCCAGGTCGGCGTGAATCTGAAGCAGGGCTACAACGGCGAGCTGACCAGCAAGCAGGCCGGCTCCATCGGCGGGCAGATGGTCAAGAAGATGATCGAGTCCTACGAGAACGGCCTGCAGTAAGGCGCGTTTTTGAGCCGGTAAGCTGTGATGACATGGGGCTGTCGCTTCGGCGGCGGCCCCTTTGCCGTACCCGCCTTGCCGCACACGGCGGGCACGGGCCGCATACATTGTCTTGAGGGCGGGGAACACCCCGCCCCGATCCGAAGCGGGAGCCGCGGCAGCGTCGCGCCCGCCCGGCTCCCTGCGGAATACGGCATCCGCTCAAAGAGCGGAGAAAGGGAGAGACTATGGCAGAATTCTATAATCAGGCGGCGGTCAGCTACAGTGGCGGCACCGTGCTGTCCAATATCACCGTTGGCCGCGTGCAGGACACCATGACCCTGGCCAAGACAGCCCTGCGGGGGACCTACGCCCCCGGCGAGTGCGTCACGTACGCCGTGAGCCTCGCCAACACCGGTGAAACGGCCGTGACGGGCCTGACTCTTACCGACGACCTGGGGGCTTACAGCTTCAACGGCATGACCCTCGTGCCTCTGACCCCCACCCCCGGGGCGCTGCTGGTCTACGTGGACGGGGCGCTCCAGAGCCAGGTGGCTGTCACCTATGCCGATACCCTTACCGTCACCGGCCTGGAGCTGCCCGCGGGCGGCGACCTGGTGGTGATCTATGAGGCCACGGTAAACGGCTTTGCCCCCCTGGGCGCCGGCGGGACCATCACCAACACCGTCACGGTCGCGGGCGGCGGCATCATCACTCTCAGCGCTACGGAGACCATCACCGCCCGCCAGACGGCGGAGCTGCGGGTCACCAAGACGCTGACGCCCACCACCGTGGAGCCCGGCGAGGCCGTCACCTACACCTTCCTGGTGGAGAATCTGGGGGCGACCCCGGTGACGACGGCGGACGCCGCCAGCCTCACCGACACCTTCACCCCCGCGCTGACCGCCTTGACCGTCAGTTACAACGGCGGGGCGCTGGTCCTCAACACTGACTACAGCTACGCTCCCGCCACGGGTGAATTTGCCACCGTGCCGGGGCGCGTCACCGTCCCCGCCGCCGCGTACACCCAGGACGCCGCCACCGGCGCCTGGACCGCCGAGCCCGGCGAGGCCGTGCTGACCGTCACGGGCACCATCCTCTGATCTCGCGTTTTGCGGCCGACGCCTTCACAACGGCGTCGGCCCTGCGCTTTTATTGACATTTCGTGCAGAAAAAAGTACAATAGAGGCAGGTCCCGACCGCTTCAAATGGCCGGGCGGAAAGCAGAGGATATGACATGAAAAGAACCCGTATCGCCGCGCTGCTTTGCCTGCTTCTGACGGCGGCGCTGCTTCTGAATCTCGGCGGCTGCCAAAAGCCCGCGGAGGAGGTCCCTGCCGAGGCCCCTGCCGTTTCGGACAGCGGCATCGTGCAGCAGCCGGAGCCCGAGCCGGAACCTGATCCGGAGCCGGAACCGGAACCCGAGCCCGAACCCGAGCCTGAGCCGGAGCCGGAACCCGAGCCGGAACCGGAACCTGAGCCGGAGCCCGAGCCCGGCCCCGAAAACCCCTTGACCGGCCTTCCCATTGATGAAGAGCTGGCGGACGCCCGCCCCTTCGCCGTGATGCTCAACAACCTGCGGGAGGCCCAGCCTCAGCAGGGCAACGGCAAGGCGGACATGATCTATGAGCTGATCGCCGAGGGCGGCATCACTCGCATGCTGGGCGTCTATCAAAGCCTGGAGGACGTGGACGTGCTGGGCTCCGTCCGCTCGTCACGGCCCTATTACATCGAGCTTTCCATGGGGCTGGACGCCATCTATGTCCACGCCGGCGGCAGCGAGGAGGCCTATTCCGACCTGCGCGCCTGGCGGACGGACCATATCGACGGCGTCAACGGCACTTTCAGCGGGGACGGGACCTTTTACCGGGACCGCAACCGCCTGGGCGGCTACTACGATTATGAGCACAGCCTCATGACCACCGGGGAGCGGGTGCTGAACGCGGTGGAGCGGGGCGGCTTCCGCACCACCCACCACGAGCCTGCCGAGGGCGAGGAGCCGGAGCCCTTTGACACGGGCATGCGCTTCACCGACGAGGGCACCCCCACCGGGGGAGAGGCCGCGGAACGCATCACCGTCCCCTACTCCGATTACAAAACGGGGCTCTTCACCTATGACGCCGAGGAGGGTCTTTATTACGCCGAGGAATACGGCAAGCCCTATATCGACGGCAACGACCAGAGCCAGATCGCCGTCACCAATGTGCTGATCCTGCACGTCACCTACATCAACACCGGGGACAGCTACGGCCACCTCCACATCCAATTCGACGAGGGTAAGGGCTGGTACGCCTCCGGCGGCTATATTGAGCCCATCACCTGGACCAAGGCGGGCCGGGACGAGCCCCTGCGCTACTTTACCGAGGACGGCGAGGAGCTGGAAATGAACAGGGGCAAGACTTATGTAAACTTCCTGCCCACAAACCGGGAGCCCGCCTGGGAGGCGGCGGAGGAGTCCGCGGAGGGATGAAGTGCTTTCGCATGACCCTCGCCTATGAGGGCACCCGCTACCGGGGCTGGCAGAAGCAGGGCAACACGCCCGACACCATCCAGGGCAAGCTGGAAGCGCTGCTGAGCCGTCTGCTGGAGCAGCCCGTGGAGGTCCACGGCTCCGGCCGCACGGACGCGGGGGCCCACGCCCGCCGCCAGGTGGCCTCCTTCCGGGCGGAGACGGAGAGGACGGCGGCGGAGCTGCTGCCGCTGATCCGCCGCTATCTGCCCGAGGACATCGGCCTTTTGGAGCTTGCGGAGGCCGCTCCCCGCTTCCACGCCCGCCTGAACTGCGTGGGCAAGACCTACGTTTACCGCGTCTGGACCGGCGAAGCTCCCAACGTCTTCGAGCGGCGGCTTCTGTGGCAGCTCCCGGGGCGGGAGCTGGATTTGGATCGGATGCGTGAGGCCGCCGCCCCTCTTCTGGGCGAGCATGACTTCCGGGCCTTCTGCTCCTTAAAGCGCTTCAAAAAATCCACAGTCCGCCGACTGGACAGTATCACGATCGAGCGGCTTGGGGACGAAACGCGCTTCACCCTCAGCGGCAGCGGCTTCCTCTACAATATGGTGCGCATCCTTGTGGGCACCCTGGTGGAGGTGGGCCTGGGTGAGCGGAGCCCCGGGAGCGTCGGGGAGGCCCTGGCCTCTCTGGATCGGCAGCAGGCGGGTCAGACCACCCCGGCCCAGGGCTTGAGTGTGTGGGACGTAAGGTATTGAATCGCAAGGAGGCGACGCCTGTGAAAAGAGAAAAGCTGCTGCCCGTCCTCGCCCTGACGCTGGACCTGCTGACGGTGGTGTTCTCCACCATCGGCAGCGTGGAGCATTTCGGACGGGAGGGCTTTGCCATGCTGCGCTGGTACACGGTGCTGAGCAACGTGTTTCTGGCTGTCGCCGCCTGTATCACCGGATATTACGCGCTGGCGGGCATCCTGGGAAAGCGCTTTTTCCTGCCCACCTGGGCCCGGGTCACCCGCTATATCGCCAGCGTCATGATCGCCATGACCTTCGTGGTGGTGGTCTTCATCTTCGCACCCTGGATCGGGCTGCCCCAGGGCCTTACGGCCATGGTCTTCAACCCGACCTCCATCTGGCATCATTTCCTGGCCCCGGTCTGCGGGCTGTTGGGCTATTTTCTCTGCGTTCCCCTGCGGCAGGGAGATAAAAAGCTCCCGCTCCTGGCGACGCTGCCCACCCTGGCTTATGCCATCGTGGTCACGGCGCTGAACGTCCTGCGGGTGCTTCACGGGCCCTATCCCTTCTTTTACGTGTACGAGCAGCCCCTTTGGGCCAGCGTTCTCTGGTTCATCACCCTGTGGCTGCTGGCCCTGCTGCTGGCCTGGGCCCTGTGGCGGCCCTTCCGCAAGGGGGAGAGCTTCCCCCTGCCCGCCTCTCCCCTGCCCACCGAGGCTGCCTTCACGGAGGACGGCTATATCAAGGACCAGGACGCTCTTTCCGCCTACCGCTACCGCTGCGTCCCCGCCAGCCACAACAGCTGCGGCGTGGTGGCGGTCTACGACCTGCTGCATTTTGAGGGGCGGGACATGCCCTTTGACGAGCTCTGCCTGCTGATGGAGGGCCTGCACCGGCTGCATATGCCGGGCCCCACCCTCAACAGCGCCATGCGCCGCACGCTGAGGCTGCTGCTGCCCGGCTTCCGGGAGGTCAAGGGCCGGGAGGCCGCCCTGTCCGCCGGGCAGGCTTGCCGCATGGGCATCCTGCGCTACGTGGAGCAGAAGGTCCCCCACTTCGTTCCCCTCCTGCGCCAACCCGACGGCTCCTTCCGCTACTTCAACGTGAACGACGGCCAGGAGGACTTTTCCCAGCCCCTGGACGCCTTCTTCGCCGCCCACGTCCTGGCCGGCCCGGTAAGGCTGTATTATTGGGAGTGAAGCGTAACGGCCATGCGATATGAACATCAAAGCAACGATTCGCTGATAGGAACATCTAAGGCGCTGCGAAAAAACATGACAACCGAGGAGCGCCGGTTGTGGTACGACTTTCTCAAAAAGCTGCCCGTTACCGTCCACCGGCAAAAGGTCATCGGACGATATATCGTTGATTTTTACATTCACTCCGCGGCCCTGGTCATCGAATTAGATGGCTCACAGCACGTTGAAGACCCCAAACAAAGGGCGTTCGATCTCACGCGCGACCGTTGGTTGAGAGAGCAGGGCCTGGAGGTCATGCGATACGATAACCGGGATGTTCGCCGTAATTTTGAGGGCGTCTGTCTGGATATACTTCGCCTGCTTCGGGAACGAGGCTTGGAGACGCAGCTCTGAAGCAGATCGTGAAATGACAGCTTTGGATGAAAGGCCCGTTCATCCGATGCAGCCGGTTAAGTCCGCAGCCTGCCTTCCCCTGGGGGAAGGTGCCCCAGTGCGCACACTGGGGCGGATGAGGGGCTTGCACCCACTTTGATAATTGAAGAGGCTATCTTGATGTGAAAGTAAGCAAAATCACATCAAAAGCCCTGGCGCTGAATCCAACCGTCAGCAAGCCCCTCATCAGTCGCCTGCGGGCGACAGCTTCCCCCAAGGGGAAGCCAGGAGACGCCCCCCGATACGGCTCTATGATTTGTCCGCTCTTTCACCTTTGCGCCGCTATCTTTTATCTTTTATCTTTTTATCTTTTATCTTCCCCCCAGGAGGTGTCCCATGTCCGATCCCACTCCGCAAATTCCGCCGGAGAACGCCCGGCTGAAGGCCTTGTTTGCCTCGCCGCGCTTTTTCTGGATCACCGTGCTGTACTCGGCGGGCTCGGTGCTGGCGCTCTTTTCCGGCTCGCTCAACCTGTTCGGGGCGCTGATCTCCATCGGCCTGTGGCTGCTGCTGGCTTCGGCCCGGGAGCCTGGGGAGCTCATGGGGCCCCGGGGCCTGCGGGTGCTGCGGGGCGTGCTGCTTGTGCTCATGGTCGTGCTTTGGGCGGGCGTGGGGCTCATGCTCCTGTATGCCCTGCTTCTTTTCTCCATCCGGGCCGAGGGGGCGCCCTCGGCGGAGGAAAGCGCCCTGCTCTTCGGCGGGCTGATCTCCGCGGAGCAGGCGGCTTTCTTCTGGCAGTACGGCGGGCTGATCCTGCTGGGGCTGGCGGTACTGATGGCCTTGCTGAATCTCTTTTACTTCCGCCGGGGCCGGGAGCTGGCTTCCGCGCTGATGGCCCGGCTGGAGGGGCTCAACGTCCCTCTGCGGCTCCGGGGCGTCTGCGTCTGGATGCTGCTGCTGGGCGTCGTCAACCTTGCGGCTGTGGCCGTGACCGTGGCCATGTCCCTGCGCCGTTCCATGCTCCTGCCCGTCGTCAGCGATATTCTCACCGGGGCGGGCCGCATCCTGGGGGCCTTCTTCCTGCTGCGTGAGCTGCCGCCCGTGCCGGAGGAGCCCGGTGAAAAATAACAGTTTCTTTCTTTCGCGCACTGTGCTACAATAAGCAAAGGGTCAAAGGCCCAAAAGATAAAAATGGGGAGGTTTCTTTATGTTCTGTCCAAACTGCGGCCAGCAGATCGACGAGGGCAGCAGCTTCTGCACCAACTGCGGAACGCGCCTGTCCCCTGCCCCCTCTGTGCCCACACAGGAGCCCGTGTACCAGCAGGAGGCCCAGGGCTATCCGCCCGACGAGCCAACCGTATACCTGGACGATTCTTTCAACAGCACCGCACCCACTTACACCGCGCCCAATTACAACGCTCCCGTCTACGGCCCGCCCCAGACCTTTGAGGGCATCCGCACGGGCGGCGAGGTCCAGCGGCTGAAAAGCATCCTTTCCTCCAGCCTCTTCCTGGTCCTCTGCATCGTCTACTCCGCCTCCATCCTTCTGGGCCTTTTCGGCGCCAGCTTTGACATCCTCGGCATCCTCTTCTGCATCAGCCTGTGGATCACCTACGCCGCCGCGAAGGACCGCTCCGCCTATCTGAAAACCAGCGGGCTCCGCTTCTCCCGGGGCGTGGTCACGGCGGAATGGGTCCTCATGTGGATCGCTGTCGGCTTTGTGGCAGTATTTGGAATCTTCGGTGTTATTATTTCCTTTTCCGGAAGTGCTGCACTGCGAGATTATTCCAACGGGATAGGATCTTTTGCAACTGCCGGGATGGGTATAGTAATACTCTTCTTCTTCCTATTCGCCATAGCCATTATGGTTTTGATAAACATCTTCTTCTACGGCAATCTGCGCAAGTTCTGCGCCTCTCTGATCAACTCCGCAGAGAGCGGCATGCCCGCCTATGTGAAGGCCAACACCTCCCGCATCTGGCTCATGGTGGTGGGCATCATCGGCTGCCTGTCCATCTTCAACCTCTTCTCCGGCGCGGTGGTCAACTCCGCGCTGAACAATCTCATGCGCCAGTACGACGAGTTGTCCCCTTATGCCCAATACCTAATCTCCCTCACCGGAATCGGCGTCATGGGCACCATCGGCTCCGTGGGCAAGGCCGTCACTGCCATCCTCGCCTCCGTGCTGCTGGGCAAGGTCGCCCGCTGAGCCATGCGAAAAAGTCAGCTTCTCAGGTGGGCGGGCGTCCTGCTGATGCCCGCCTCCCTGCTCCGCTTCTTCTTCGGGCTGTCCATGTTCAATTTCTTCACCTCGGCCCTCAGCTTCGGGGCCGTGAAGAAGACGGACCTGGCCCTGCCCGGCGCGGCCTTGGCCGTTATCGCCCTCTCCTGCCTGGCGGAGCTGGTGACGGGCTTTCTCGGCGTGCTGAACTGGGAGGAGCCCAAGCGGGCCGGGCGTTGCACGGTCTGGGGCTTCGTGACCCTGGGCCTGGGGCTGGTGGGCTGCCTGCTGCAAAGCCTGGCAGGCTACGGCGTCAGCCTCGTGGTGGCCCTGACGGCCCTCCTCGTCCCCGCCCTCTTCTGCGCCGCCGCCCTGCGCTTTTATTTGAAAAGAAAGACCTATATATGAAAAAGCGGGACCGGAGAATCGTTCTCCGGTCCCGCTTTTTATTGCCCGTTGTCAGTTGCCATGGTGCTCGCGGCAACCCGCGTCGCCGTGCTCGTGGCCGCAGTCGTGGCTGCCGCAGTCATGGTCGCCGCAGGCGTGGTCGTGGTGGTCACAGGTGGCGTTGGGGTCATAGCGAAGGCTGCCCGCCGCCAGGGCCTTGGCCGCCATATCCGCCAACCCCTGGACCCCGGCGTAGAGGCTGATGCCCGCCTCGGCCAGGGCGTTCTGGGCCCCGCCGCCGATGCCGCCGCAGACGAGGGCGTCCACCCCGGCGGCCTTCAAAAAGCCCGCCAGGGCCCCGTGGCCGCTGCCCGTGGTGTCCACCACCTGGGAGGCGCGGACCTCCCCGCCCTCCACGTCATAAAGCTTAAACTGGGCCGTGTGGCCAAAATGCTGAAAGATCATGCCGTTTTCATACGGAATGGCGATGCGCATACAATGACTTCCTTTCTCCTTGATATTCTCCGGGATGGGTCCGAGCTGATAACTGCCGCCGCCGATGCGCAGGCGCAGGCCCTCCACGATCACCCGGGCCAGCTTGCGCCGGGCGCTCTCGTAGATGGCCGTCACCGTTGTGCGGGCCACGCCCATTTGCACGGCGCACTGCTCCTGGGTCAGCCCCTCCCGGTCCAGCAGACGAATCGTTTCATACTCGTCCAGGGTGAGGACCACGGTTTCCGGCTCCGCCACATCCTCCGGCGTAAAGCACCAGCAGTCGGGGTAGCCCCCGATCCGGCGGCATCGCGGCTTTCGCGGCATACTCCCCTCCCCTTCCTGTCTTATAACAAAATCATTGTAGCATTTTTCTGACTTTTGTCAAGTATTATTTCTGACTTTTGTCATTTATTTTTCCATCGCAGGCTTTTCAAATAGGCCTTGTGTTCCGCGCTCACCCGATAGCTTTCCACGGCCTTCTGGATGGCCTTGTTGTGGGTCCAGCGGTCCAGGCGGCGCTGCTCGATAGTGGGCAGGGCCGCTTCGTATTGCTTCACCAGGGCGACGGAGAAATACCAGGCGTTGGCCATGCGGATATAGTATTCCTCCCGGCGGAGGGCGGCGGCCAGCTCCAGGCCCTCGGGGCGGAAATGCTCGTCCAGGAAAAATCCCAGCAGTGTCACCAGGGCGAAGCGGACCGTATACTCCCGCTCGCTCGCCAGCCAGTCCCGGACCTTCTCAAAAACTGCCTCCGGCTCCTTTTTGAAGACCTTGGGGCTGAGCCCGTCGCAGGTGGCCCAGTTGTCCACGTAGGGCAGAAAGACCTCCAGCCGGGCCATGACCTCCTCGTAGTCCCTGAGGCCGCTCAGCAAAAAGCCGTGGAGGTTGTTTTCCTCCACGTAGTAATGAGGCAGGCAGTCCAGAAAGGCCGCCGCCTCGGGGGTTTTCGCCAGTGCCTTGCCGAACCTTTGCAGGGCCGGGCTCCGCACCCCGATGATCCGCTCCGGGTCCACGTTGGGCACCAGCTTCTGATGAAAGGCCCGGTATCGCTCGTCCGCCAGGGCCAGCAGCCCCTCCCGGACGGAGACTTCGACGGTATTCGTAGGCAACTTGATCCTCCCTGCGGCAAACGGGCAGCCAAAGCCGCCCGTTTATTTCCTGTCCAGCGTATCATGTACGGCCCTGCGTACTGAGTACTAAGTCCTGAGTACTGGATCTCATTTTCTCACATTCAACAGCTTGCGGTTTTTCACAAAATACTCTGTGCCGGAGATCACCGTCACGACCACCATCACCGCCACGCAGACCGCGTCCAGCGTGACGCCGCCGAAAAGCACGGCGTCGTGCAGGGGCGTGAGCATCAGGCAGATGCAGATGATGGACAGCACGGTCTTCACCTTGCCGGAGAGGGCCGCGGCGATGACGATGCCGTTATCCACGGCGATGAGGCGCAAGGCCGTCACCGCAAATTCCCGGGCGATGATGATAAGGGCCGCCCAACTGGGACACTGGCCCCGCTCCACGAAAACCAGCAGCGCCGCCGCCACCAGCAGCTTATCGGCCAGGGGGTCCATAAACTTCCCGAAATTCGTGACCTGGTTGTACTTGCGGGCGATATAGCCATCCACGCAGTCGGTGAGGCTGGCGGCGGCAAAAATCACCAGCGCCAGGATGTTGGAGCCCGGGAAGGACACCAGCAGCACCACCATGAAGATGGGGATCAGGGCGACCCGCAGGATGGTCAGCTTATTGGCTGTGGTCATGGAACGCACCTCCCAACAAAGGGGTAAACTATAAATAGTATTTTACACCTCAACGGCCTCTCCCGTCAAGTCCCCATCCAGGGTGTCCGTGATGCGCACGTTGACGAAGGTCCCGGGGGTCAGGCCCTTGCCCGTGAAGAAGACCTTGCCGTCCACGTCCGGGGAATCGGCCCAGCTCCGCCCGTACCAGCACTCGGCAAAGCGGTCGTAGCCTTCGCAGAGAACCTTGAGGACCTTCCCCTGCTGCATGAAGTTGAATTCGTCGATGATGCGACTCTGGATATCCACCAGCAGCTCCGCCCGATGCTCGGCGGTCTCCGTGTCGGGGCGCTCCATCTCCGCCGCGGGGGTGCCCTCCTCGGGGGAATAGGGGAACACGCCCGCCCGCTCGATCTTCGCCCGGCGCAGGAAGTCGCAGAGCTGCTCGAACTCAGCCTCCCCCTCCCCGGGCAGGCCCGTGATGATGGAGGTGCGCAGCCCCAGGCCGGGGATACGCTGCCGCAGCTTCGTGAAGAGGGCCTCGATCTCCGCGCCGGTGCCCCGGCGGTTCATGCGCTTCAGAATCGCGTCGTTGATATGCTGGATTGGGATATCCAGGTACTTGACGACCTTCTCCTCCCCGGCGATGGTGTCGATCAGCTCCTCGTCGATGAG
>CAMVOG010000029.1 GCA_947169005.1 uncultured Clostridia bacterium
TGCTTCTCGTTGGTGAATTCCTTTTTGGTGATGATCATGGGCGATCTCCTTTCTTTTGTACCGGGGAGAGGGCCGGACCGATCATTTAGCACTTGAAACACGGCTCTTTCGCGCAAAACCGTCTTTCAACTGCTAAAAGGGTCAGTACGGGCTCCCCCGGCGGTGGTTTATGCGGCACGGGGCCGCCCCGCTTTCAGCGGGACAGCCCCAGCGTGCTTTTTACTTACGAATGCCGAGCTTGGCGATGCAGGCTCTGTAGCGCTCGATGTCCTTCTTGGCCAGGTAGTCAAGGAGGTTGCGGCGCTTACCGACCATCTTGAGAAGGCCGCGGCGGGAGTGGTTGTCCTTCTTGTGGACCTTCAGGTGCTCGGTGAGCTGGGCGATACGCTCGGTGAGGATGGCGATCTGGACCTCGGGGGAGCCGGTGTCGGTCTCATGGACGCGGTTGGCCTCGATGATCGCGGTTTTCTGCTCTTTCAGCATCATGGTGAAAAACTTCCTTTCTTGTTATGTTTCCCGCGGAGCTGAGTTTGGGGGTGAAAGGACGCCGCCATGCGGCCTTATCCCAAAACCAAGCCAGGGGGATAGCCTTGGAAGTATATCACAGCTTGCGGAAAAAGGCAAGAGTTTTTTTCAATTCGCGGCTGCAGCTCGCGGCCGCGCCGCCTTGCGTTTCCCTACGTCCTCTTGAAATTCCGGTCCAGCTTGCTTTTGGCCAGGCGCATGGTGACGGGGCGGCCGTGGGGGCAGTATTTCACCTTTCCGGAGAGCACGGCCTCCACCACGGGCTTCCACTCCGCCGGGTCGGAGGCGCGGCCCGCCTTGATGGCGGCCTTGCAGGCCACAGTGGCCAGCAGCTCGTCCTTCACGCCCAGGCTGCCGGGGCGGGCCCCGGAGCGGATGTCCTCGCAAAGCTCCTGGAGCAGCGCCTCCGTTTCCTCCGCGTCCACGTCCGCGGGCAGGCGGCGGACGGCCAGCGCGTCCCCGCCGAAATCCTCGATCTCGAAGCCCAGCTCGTCCAGCAGGGCCTTGTTTTCCAGCAGCAGGGCCTTCTCCTCCCGGCCCGGCTCCACGATGGCGGGCAGCAGGAGGACCTGGCTCATGGTCTCGTATTCCCGGGCCTTCAGCCGGTCAAAAAGCATGCGCTCATGGGCGGCGTGCTTATCGATGAAGGTGAGCTCCCCGCCGGACTCCACCAGGATGTATTCGGTGAAGCATTCCCCCACGATGCGGTAGGGGGGCAGGGCCGCGGGGGGCTCGGGCAGCAGGGTGGGGGCCGGGTCCTCGGGCCACAGCTCCTTTTCCGGCGCGGAGGGCTCCGGCGCGGGGGAGAGGGGGGCCGCTTCTTCCGCCGGGGCCGCGGGGGCCGCCTCCTCCGGTGCGGGCCCGGCCGCGGGCGGATCGGTCAGATGCGGCGGGTCGACGGGGTCCAGAAGGAGAGCGTGATGGGTGATGGGGGGCCGGTCCGGGCGGCGCTCGCCGTAGGCGGGGGTCTCCTGGCGGAAGATCACGCGCCCGTCCTCCCGGGTGAAGCTGCCCTGCCGGATGGGAAGGGTCGTTTTGGGCAGGGGCGTTTCCCGCGCGGGGGCCGCGGCAGGCGCGGCGGGCGCGGGGGCCTTTTCCTCCCGGCTCAGATGCAGCTCCGGGGCCTCGTTTTCATGGCTCAGCGCCGCCTTCACCGCCAGGTGCACCGCGTCGAAGACCTTGCGCTCGCTGAGGAACTTGACCTCCGTTTTCGCCGGGTGTACGTTTACGTCCACCTCGTTGAAGCGCAGCTCCAGATAGAGGACGCAGCCCGGGAAGCGCCCCGTGAAGAGGCTGTTCTTGTAGGCCTGCTCCAGGGCCGCCTGCAGCAGGGCGGATTTCACCCAGCGCCCGTTGACGAAGAAATACTGGCTGCCCCGGTTGCCCCGGGCGCTGGCCGGGGTGGTCACGAAGCCCCGTACCCGGCAGCCGTCGCCGCTGCCGTCCACGGGGAGCATGTTTTTGGCGAAGTCCCGGCCCAGCACCGCGTAGACGGCGCCGCGCTCCTCCCCGTCGCCGGGGGTGCGGAATTCCTCCGCCCCGTCCCGGATGTAGCGCACGGAGATCTCCGGGTGGGACAGGGCGCAGCGGGTGACCACGTTGCCCACGAAGGCGGCCTCCGCCGCGTCCTTCTTCATGAATTTGAGGCGGGCGGGGGTGTTGTAGAAGAGGCTGCGCACGATGATGGTGGTCCCCTCGGGGCAGCCGGCGGGGCCGCTTTCCACGATCTCCCCGGCCCGCAGGCTCAGGGCGAAGCCCTCGGCGCTGCCCTTCTCCCGGGTCAGCAGCTCCACGTCCGAGACGGCGGAGATGGCGGCCAGGGCCTCGCCCCGGAAGCCCAGGGTGCGGATGGCCTCCAGGCCGAACTCGTCCCGCAGCTTGCTGGTGGCGTGGCGCAGAAAGGCGTTCTCCGCGTCCTCCGGGGACATGCCGCAGCCGTCGTCCGTCACGCGGATGTAGCTGGCGCCGCCTCGCTCGATCTCCACCGTCAGGCTCGTCGCCCCGGCGTCGATGGCGTTTTCCATCAGTTCCTTCACGGCGGAGCCGGGCCGCTCCACGACCTCGCCCGCCGCGATCATATCCGCCACGTGGGGCGGCAGTTTTTTGATCACGTTCATACTCTGTATTCCACCGTTATTCCCTTCACGGCGCGGGGATCCGCCTCCAGAATAACCGGGTCCCCCACCCCGCAGTCCACGTCCGTTACGTCCAGCAGCATATGGTCCTCGCCTATGGGGCCCAGCAGCCGCAGTTTTTTGCCCCGGAGCGTCACGCTGAGCCTGTCGCCCCGGCCGAAGAGGCGGGAGAAAAAGCCCTTTTTCGCCGGGTCGCCCCGGCCGACGCCGCTGCACCAGCCCACGGGGACCACGGCGGCCTTGGCGGATTTTTTCAGCCTCCGGCCCTTGCCCGTGCCGATCACGGTGCCCTCGGGCAGCCATTTCAGCTCGTCGATGCTCGCCTCGATATAGCCCACCTTCGTCAGTTGACTCGCCAGCCCGGGGACCCGCCCCGTCAGGGCGCTGCCCACGCAGACGGCGTCCAGCCGGTCCAGGTCGCATTGGAAGAGGGCGTAGGCGTCCAGCGCGTGGCTCACGCCCAGGTCGATGCCCTCGTCGTCCAGCCGCACCAGCAGGCTCTCAAAGGCCTCCATCCGCGCCGTCACCAGCTTTTTCCGGGTCTGCCCGTCGGAAAGGCTCGTGTAAATGCCGCTCACCGCCAGGCCCGGCATGCTCTGATAGACCCGGCGGATGGCGTCCGCCTCCGAGGGGAGGAAGCCGTACTGCCCCAGGCCGCTGTCCACCTTTACCCGCACCTCGATGACCGTGCTGAGCCGCTGGGCCACGCTGTTGGCCTCGGCGGCCACCGCCAAGGAGCCCACCGTAACGATGGCCCCGGCGTCGCAGGCCCGCTCGATCTCCCCCGGGTCCGTCATGGAGCGGAGGATCAGCAGCTGCTGCTCCGTGAAGCCCGCCCGGCGCAGGCGCTCGGCGTCCTCCACGTCCCCCACGGCGAAGGCGCGCACCCCTTCGCCCCGCAGCAGCTCGGCGGCGGGCAGGAGCCCCAGGCCGTGGGCGTCGCAGCTCAGATCCGCGATCAGCAGGGCGGAGCCCGCCTGTCTGCGCACGGCGGCCAGATTCGATTTGACGGCGTTCACGTCGATGATGAGCTTTTTCATAGCGTACACCTCGTTTTCTTCCGGCAGGCACTTTTCTTACTCCTTTATCATATACCATTTCGGCCCCCGCGTCAAATGGGACTTGGACTTTTCGGGAAAAGAAGCCGGGGCAGCCCTTTGGGCTGCCCCGGAAAGAACGCTTTTCGCTTTGTCTTACGCGGACTTTTTGTTGAGAACCGCGCCGATGATGAAGAGGATGGGGATGATAAGGCCGGTGATGAGGCTGACGACGCTGAAGTTGCCGCCGGCCACGGAATTGATGATGAGGCTGACGACGGTGAGCACGGCAACGAGAACGCCCCAGACAATGCAGGTAGTGGCCTTGGAGGGATCCTTGCAGTTCTTGACGCCGATGATGCCCGCGATGAGCTCAATGACGCCGCCCACGAGGGCCAGGATCACGGAGACCGTCAGCAGAGCGCTGTTGGCGCCGAGAGAGGCCAGGAGGGCAATACCGGCGAAGCCAAGAATGGAGGCGATGATGGCGGCGGCGCCGCCGATGATCATGAGAATTCCGCAAACCTTCAGGAAGTTTGCGCCCTTGGGTGTGGTTTCCATAGTATCTTCTCCTTTCAAATTTCGACAGTATCCTTTGGATACGCCTTAATTGTAACACAAAGGAAATGAAATGTACATACTCCTTTTGGAGAATTTTAGGAGAATCTGCGCAAAATAATCTTTTTCCCCTTATTTTTTATCTCTTATCTCTTATCTTTTATCTTATTCTTCCCCGTCTTCCTCGATCATGCGCAGCAGCGCGGGGACCAGCTCGGCCTCGGGCACGCGGCCCACGGTCTCCCCCTTGCGGAAAAGGAGGCCCCAGCCCTTGCCGCCCGCGATGCCGTAGTCGGCGCTGCGGGCCTCGCCGGGCCCGTTGACGGCGCAGCCCATCACGGCCACGCGGATGGGGCGCCTGCAGTCCTTTAAGCCCAGGCGGGTCTGTTCCAGCAGCCGCTCCAGGTCCACCTCCGTGCGCCCGCAGGTGGGGCAGGCCACCAGCTCCACCCCGTCCCGCCGCAGGCCCACGGCCCGCAGCAGCTCCCGGGCGACCTCCACCTCCCGCACCGGGTCCCCGGTGAGGGAGACCCGCAGGGTGTCCCCGATGCCCTCCAGCAGCAGGGCGCCGATGCCCGCGGCGGACTTGATGACCGCCGCCTCGCCGCCCCCAGCCTCGGTAACGCCGACGTGCAGGGGGTAGGGCAGGGCCTCATGGGCCAGGCGGTAGGCCGCCACCGTGTCCCGCACCGTGGAGGCCTTGAGAGAGACGCAGATGTCCTCAAAGCCCTGCTCCTCCAAAAGGCGGACGTGGCCCTGGGCGCTTTCCAGCATGGCCTCGGGGGTGGGGCCCCCGTACTTTTCCAGCAGGGGCCGCTCCAGGCTGCCGCCGTTGACGCCGATGCGGATGGGCAGCCCCCGCTCCCGGCAGGCGTCCACCACCTTGCGCACGTTCTCCGGGCCGCCGATGTTGCCGGGATTCACGCGGATCTTGTCCGCCCCCCGCTCCGCCGCCAGGATCGCCAGGCGATAGTCGAAGTGAATATCCGCCACCAGGGGGAGGGGGCAGTCCTTTTTGATGGCCTCGATGGCCTCTCCCGCCGCCCGGTCCGGCACCGCGACCCGCACGATCTCGCAGCCCGCCGCGGCCAGGGCCTTGATCTGCGCCAGGGTTGCCGCCGGGTCCCGGGTGTCGGTGTTGCACATGGATTGGATGGAAACGGGCGCGCCGCCCCCCACGGGGACGCCCCCGACAAGTATCTGTTTGGTCATTCGGCCCGCCTCCCTGCGGAATGATTAGTGAATAGTGAATAATGAATAATTGAGGTGTCGGCTGCGCCGAAGATTGAAACTCGATCCCTCAGTCAGCCGCCTTGCGGGAGACGGCGGCTGACAGCTCCCTTTTCCAAAGGAAGCAAAAGAGCGTTCAGCGTGGCCTCAAAATTCAAAACTGTTCCCTGTTCCCTGAGCCCTGTTCCCTGCTAAATCAGCTTGATCACGTCGCTGACGGTGATGACCACCATCAGGGCGAGCAGCAGCACCAGGCCCGCGCCGTGGATATAGCGCTCGTACTTGGGGTCCGGCTTGCGGCGGATGATGAGGGCGATGACGGCGGTGACGATCATGGTGAAGATATGGCCCCCGTCCAGGCCGGGGATGGGCAGCAGATTCATCACCGCCAGGTTCACGGCGATGAAGGCCCCCAGGTAAAAGACGTTCAGCAGCCCCTCCCGCACGGATTCGGATTCCTCGCCCACCTGGCTGATGGCGGCCACGGCCCCCACCGCGCCGGACATTTCGTTCAGCCCGGCCCGGCCCGTCACCAGGTCGCCCAGGCCCATCCAGACCATCTTCACGAAGTAGACGGAGTTATAGAAGCTCTGGTACAGCAGCCCCCCGAAGCTCTTTTCCTCCAGGGCGAAGGTGATGCCGTATTTGCGGACGGTCTGGCCGTCCACGGTATAGTCCCGCAGCACCAGGGGGAAGTCCGTCAGCGTCAGCTTTGCCCCGTCCCGGATCAGCGTCAGGTCCACGCTCTCCCCGTCCGAGCGGCTCATATAGAGGGAAAACTCGCTGAACAGGTGGATGCTGTGCCCGTCGATGGAGGTGACCCGGTCCCCCACCATGAGGCCCTGCTCCCCCTCTAAGGGGAAGCCGTCCATGAAGCCGTTGATGGTGGTGGTGCCGTAATAATCGCTGGCGGAGAGGATGATAAGCACGATGAGAAAGCCCACGATGAAGTTCATGAAGGCCCCGGCGAAGAGGATGATGAGCCGCTGCCAGAGGGGGCGCTTATCCATGCCCCGCTCGTCCTCGCTCTCCCCGTCCTCCCCCTCGATGGCGCAGTAGCCGCCCAGGGGCAGGACCCGGAGGGAATAGAGGGTCTCCTTCCCCTGCTTTTTCAGAATGGCAGGCCCCATGCCCACCGAAAACTCGTTCACCCGCACGCCCATGAGCTTGGAGGCGGAGAAATGCCCCAGCTCGTGGACCGTGATGAGCAGCCCGAAAATCAGAATCGCAATGACGATATACATGCTTCCGCTTTCCTCCTTGCCGCCCCGTCGGCGGCCAGCACGTCCTCCAGCTCCGCGGCGGGCAGGCCCGCCAGGGCGGCACAGACCTCCTCCACCACCCGGACGATGTCCAGAAAACCGATCTCGTCCCGCAGAAAGGCGGCAACGGCCATTTCGTTGGCCGCGTTCATCACGCAGCAGTCCGCCGTGCCCCGGTGTCCCGCCAGCTCCCGCGCCAGGGGCAGGGCCCGGAAGGTCTCCCCGTCCGGCTCCTCAAAGGTCAGGGCCGGGGCGGAGAAAAGGTCCAGCCGCTTCGCCGGGCCGGGGACCCGCGCGGGCCAGGTGAGGGCCAGCTGGATGGGCAGGCGCATATCCGGCGCGCCAAGCTGGGCGATGACGGAGCCGTCCGGGAACTCCACGGCGGAGTGGACCACGCTCTGGGGATGGACCAGCACCGTGATCTTCTCCGGCGGCATCTGAAACAGGTGCATGGCCTCGATGAGCTCCAGCCCCTTGTTCATCAGCGTGGCGGAATCCACGGTGATCTTGGCCCCCATGCTCCAGTTGGGGTGCTTCAAGGCGTCCGCCCGGGTCACGTGCCTTAGCTCCGCCGCCTTTTTGCCCCGGAAGGGGCCGCCGGAGGCCGTGAGCAGGATGCGCGCCGCC
The DNA here is from genome assembly GCA_947169005.1 of uncultured Clostridia bacterium. GTDB lineage: Bacteria > Bacillota > Clostridia > Oscillospirales > Oscillospiraceae > RGIG6375. The sequence goes on from CAMVOG010000029.1 coordinate 7,375, forward strand.
GGGCCGTTCCCGTTCAGACACTGAAAGATGGCGCTGTGCTCCGAGTCCACGGGCAGCAGCTCCGCCCCATGCTCCCGGGCGGCAGCCATCACCAGCTCCCCGGCGCAGACCAGGGTCTCCTTGTTGGCGAAGGCCAGGCGCTTGCCCGCTTGCAGCGCCGCCAGGGCCGGGCGCAGGCCAACGGCCCCGGACATGGCGGCCACCACGGTCTCCGCCTCCGGGAGGGCGGCGGCCTCCATCAGCCCCTCCATGCCGGAGGCCACCCGCACGGGGGTGTCCGCCAGGCGGGTTTTCAGCTCCCGGGCCGCCGCCTCGTCATAGGCCACGGCCAGGCGGGGATGCAGGAGCCGGGCCTGTTCCTCCAATTTGTCCACGCTTTTCCCGGCGGCGACGGCCGCCACGGGGATGGACAGGGCCCGGGCCACCTCCACGGTCTGGGTGCCGATGGAGCCCGTGCTGCCCAAAATCGAGATCATGCCCATACCCGCAGCGCCTCCGTGAGAAGCAGCAGGACCGGCGCGGCGAAAACGGTGCTGTCAAAGCGGTCCAGCGCCCCGCCGTGGCCGGGCAGCAGCCGCCCGTAGTCCTTTACGCCGAATTCCCGCTTGATGAGGGAGAAGGCCAGGTCCCCCAGCTGGGAGACCGCCCCGCCGATCAGCGCCGAGAGCAGAAGCTGGGGCAGGGCGCAGGGCACCGCGAAGGCCCAGTGGAGGATCAGCCCGAAGAGCAGCGCCGCCACGACGGAGCTGAGGAGCCCGCCCACGGCCCCCTCCACGGTCTTTTTCGGGCTGGTGCGGGGGGCCAGCTTATGCCTGCCCAGGGCCATGCCCGTGAAGAGCGCCCCCGCGTCCCCCACAAAGGTGACGACGATGGGCAGCAGCACGGCGCAGCTTCCCCGCTCCCCCTGCCGCAGCAGGATCAGGGCCGCCATGCCCGCCGGGATCAGCAGACAGGCCAGCAGCCCCGCGCCGAGCCCGGCCAGGCCGAAGGGCCGCTCCTTCTCATAGTATGCCACCCAAAGGGCGAAAAGAAGCAGGATCACCAGAGCGGCCCAGGCCGCGAGCCACACGAGGGGCAGGCGGAAATAGGCCGCCGCCGTCACCGCCAGGGCGGAGAGGCAGCCCAGCGCCGTGGGGAAGGGCTGGCCCAGCCCTACGGCGGCAAGCATTTCGTGAGCCGCCAGGCAGCTTACAAGGGCCGCCAGCAGCGCCGTGCCCCAGGGGGGCAGCAGCACCAGCAGCACGAAGACCAGCGGCACGCCCACGGCGGCTACCAGCAGTCTTGACTTCATCTTTCCATCGTTCCTTTCAGGCGGCTCAGCCCTCGCTTTTGGTGTAGGTCATGCCGTTGTAGAAGGTCAGCAGCAGCTGCCCGTTGTAGTCATAATACATATCGGCCCCGGTGAGATAGTCGTCCTCGCCCTCCAGCCAGAGGCTGAGACCCACGTAGTCCGCGCCGCTTTCGGTATCCTCCCAGCGGCCCGTGCTGTAGGGGCCGTACTGCCGCACGGAGTAGCCCTGATGGTCGAGATAGTCATAGGCCGACCAGAAGCCGTCCTTCGTAAAATCAAAGGCGGCGGGGGCGTCCGTTCCCTCCGGATCGGTATAAAGGACCCACAGGCCCGCGACGGTGGGAGCCTCCGGCGGCTCCCGCTCATCCCGCACGAAGACCACGGGCACGCTGCCCCTGGGGATCTCGATGGTGACGACCTCGGGGGTCAGCAGGGTGATGGCGCCGTATTCCTCGTCCTCACTCTCGCCCTTCGGGTCGCTGACGAACATTTCCACGCTGCCGGGGGTCGCCGTCAGATATCCGTCCATCATATAGCTGACCTTTGTCCAGTCCGCAGCGTCCCGGTAATAGAAGTAGCCCTCGCCGAAGCTGCACACCTCGCCCCGGACGGAGACGTAGGTCCCCTCCAGGTCCGTGAAAAGCTCCGGCCCGGCAAAGGGATCGAAGGGCCAGTAGTCCACCGATTCCTGCTTTTCCACCAAAAAGACCGTCAGCGGCTCGGTCTCGGAGGGATCAAAGTGGCCGTAGACCTCGTCGGGCCGCTCGCCCGCCGGGTCCACCTCGTACATGGTCACGGACCCGGCCTCCGGGACCAGATAGCCGTCCCGGGCCCAGGTCATCTCGTTCCAGTCCGTGGAGTCGTAGTGGTAGAAGAAGCCGTCCTCAAGGATCAGCATATCCCCGTAGGCGGAGGTGAAGGTGCCCTCCACCGCGGCGGAAAGCGCGGGCTCCTCCGGCTCCGTATCGCCGCTGCCGCCCTCCTCGGGCTCCTGAGCGTCCCCGGCGTCCCCGGCGTCCCCGGCGTCCTCGGCGTCCTCGGGCTCCTCAGGCTCCGCGGGTTCTTCGGCCTCCGCGGGCTCGGCGGGGGCCTCGGTCCCTTCGCCCTCGGCGGGGTCGGCGCTTTCGGCGGGCGCGGCAGCCTCAGCGGGCTCCTCCGGCTCTGCGGGGGCCGCCTGGGCGGGCTCCTGGGCGGGCTCCGCCGTTTCGGCGGGCGTCTCCCCGGCGCTCTGGGTGGTTTCCGTCACGGTATTCGCCGGGCTCTGTCCCCCGGCGCAGGCCCCCAGCCCCAGCAGCAGCGCTGCCGCTAGCAGAAAGACGCACAGTCTTTTCATCATTATGGTTCCCTCCAATACAGAAGCAGCCGATTCGTATCCATTACTGCATACTAAGCACTATGCACTAAGCACTAAGCACTGAGTACTGAGTACTGCGTACTGCGTACTGAGTACCCTCCAGTATACCACAGTCCGCCTTTTTTGCAAGTGTTCCCCTCGAAAACTGGACAAATGGGGAAAAACGGTGTATAATATACAAAAACATATTTTTACAGGAGGTGAACTCATGCTTGGATTTCGCGCGCCCCATCCGCCCCGGGCGGGCCGCTCCTCCCTGCGCATCGGGCTGGTGACGGACGCCTTTCCGCCGGACCTGGACGGCGTGGCCCAGGTGGTGCTGAATTACGCCCAGCGGCTGGCGGAGCGGGGGCATGAGCCCATCGTGATCGCCCCGGCCCGGACGGGCAGCACGGACGATTACCCCTTTACGGTCTACCGCTATCCCTCCATCGCGGGCAAGTCGAAGCTGGGTTACGCCATCGGCAACCCCTTTTCCCCCATTACGATCCGGGACCTGCGGCATTTTGACATGGACCTGCTGCATATCCACTCGCCCTTTACGGCGGCGGTGCTGGCCCAGCAGCTGGACCCGAAGCACCGTATCCCCCACGTGCTGACCTATCATACCAAGTATGATATCGATATAGACCGCGTGATCCCCTTCCCGCCCGCGCAAAAAACCTCCCTGCGCTTTCTGGCCCACAACCTCTATCAGCAGGACGAGATCTGGGCCGTTACCCGCAGCGGGGGAGAGGCCATGGCCAACGTGGGCTATCACGGGGGCTTCCGCGTGATGGAAAACGGCACGGACTTTGCCTTCGGCCGCGCCCCCGACGGGGAGGTGGCGGAGCTGCGGGAGAGCCTGCACCTGCCCGAGGGGGAGTTGATCTTCCTCTTCGTGGGGCGGCTTTTGTGGTATAAAAACATCCGCCTGATCCTGGACGGGCTCAAGCGCGTGCAGGAGGCGGGGGTTTCCTTCCGGGCCGTCTTCGTGGGCGCCGGGGCGGACGAGCTGGCGATCCACCGCTACGCCGGGTCTCTGGGCCTGGAAAAGCGGTGCATCTTCCCCGGCCCGGTCTTTGACCGGGAAGCCCTGCGGGTCTATTATTCCATGGCGGACCTCTTTCTTTTCCCCTCCACCTTCGATACCTCGGGCATCGTGGTGAAGGAGGCGGCGGCCTGCGCCTGTCCCGCCCTGCTGACGAAGGGGGCCTGCGCCGCCGAGGGCACCAGGGACGGGGTCAACGCCTTCTGGGCCGAGGAAAACGCCCGCTCCTTCGCGGAAAAACTGCTTTCCCTCTGCCGGAACCCCGAGCAGCTCAAGGCCGCGGGCGCCCGGGCGGAGCAGGAGCTTTACCGCTCCTGGGACATGGCCGTGGACGAGGCCGTAGTCCGTTATCGGGAGCTTTTGAAGCAGTGGGACCAGAAATTGCACCAATAATGCTTTCGCCGGAGGCTGTGCCTCCGGCGATCTTATTCCTCCAGCAGATATTTCAGCATCCGCTCCGGGGCGTTGAGAAAGTCCCGGGTGATGCGGTAGTGCTCCGTGTCCTTGTAGGCCACGGGGCGCACCCCATCCTCCCCAAACCAGAGGATCTCCGCCCCGGGATAGGCCATGAGGATGGGGGAGTGGGTGGCGATGATGAGCTGGCTCTCCCGCTCCGCCAGGTCGTGGATGTCCACCAGCAGGCTCAGCAGCCGCTGGGGGGAAAGGGCCGCCTCCGGCTCGTCCATCAGATAGAGGCCGCAGCCCGTGAAGCGGTGGTCAACCAGGGCCAGGAACGCCTCCCCGTGGGACTGCTCGTGGAAGGAGCGGCCCCCGTAGCGTCTCAGGTCGCTGTTCGCGTCCAGGTAGGTGGCCGTGTTGTAAAAGCTCTCCGCCCGCAGGAAGAAGCCGTCCGCCGGGTAAGCCTCCCCCCGCACGGGGGTGAGATAGCGATACAGCTCCGAATGGCTGTCCCGGGTGGAAAACCGAAAGTCCCGGGAGCCCCCCTCCGGGTTGAAGCCCATCAGCACCGCCAGGGCCTCCAGCAGCGTGGATTTCCCGCTGCCGTTCTCCCCGGCGAGAAAGGTCACGGGCTTGCGGAATTCCAGCGGCTTGCCCGCGTCCAGATGCCGCATCAGCGGCAAGCCGTTCAGATAAGACCCCGCCTCCGGCGAGCCGTATTCATAATTCCGAAAGACAGATTGAAGATAGAGCATGATTCCTTTCCCTCACCCCTCTATCCGTATCGCTTCCGCTCCGACGCACTTGCCTGTGGACGGCTCGATCTCAAAGACCGCGCCTTCCAGCTTGCAGGGGCCGTCGGCGGCGGCGAAGCGCTCCTTCACGCTGCCCCGGAACATGGCGACCGACTGCTCCGGGCGCACGCCCAGGACGGAGCGGGCGGGGCCCGTCATGCCCAGGTCCGTGATATAGCCAGTGCCCTTGGGGAAAACGGCGGCGTCGGAGGTCTGCACGTGGGTGTGGGTGCCCCAGAGGGCGGTGACGCGCCCATCCAGCATATACGCCATGGCCTGCTTTTCGGAGGTGGCCTCCGCGTGGAAATCCACCAGCGTGACGGCGCAGGGCTCCTCCTTCAGGAGCTTATCCACCAGCAGGAAGGGATTGTCGGGGCCGAAGTCCATGCCGCAGCGCCCGATGAGGTTGACGACCTTCACGGGCCCGAAGGGGGAGTCGAAAACGCCCATGCCCCGGCCCGGCACCTGGGGGGCGAAGTTCGCCGGGCGCAGGATATAGGGGCAGTCGTCCAGATAGGGCAGGATCTCCCGGCGGCTGAACGTGTGGTTGCCCAGGGTGACCACGTCCGCCCCGGCGGCGAACATGTCCTCCGCCTGCTCCGGCGTGAGGCCAAGCTGGGAGGCGTTCTCCCCGTTCACCACCGTGAAGGAGGCCCCCGTCATTTTGATGAGGCTCCTGAGGTGCTTTTGCAGGTACGCAAGGCCGCTTTTCGCCACCACGTCCCCCACGGCCAGTATTTTTACGGTCTTTTCCGCCATATTCTTCGCCTCCCGCGTTTTTTACGCTATGTCACGGCGGGGAAAGGAGGATCCGCCTTTCCCCGTCCGATGCTTTATTCGACTACGTAGAGGATCGCCCCGCCGCCGTCCAGGCCCAGCAGACAGCTTTGCTCCTCGCCGTCGCCTCCGCGCCAGCGCAGGCGCAGGGAGGGAACGAGGCCGGGCGTCAGCCCCCGCAGCAGCAGGGTCTCGCCCTCCGCCAGGCGGCCGCAGCAGAGCAGCACGCCGTCGGAGGCGGGCAGGAAGGTCCCCTCCGGGGCATAGCGGTAGTCCAGCCGCTCCAGCTCAAGATCGTAGACGGTCCCCTCGGGAGCAAGGCGCAGGGAGCCCTCGCCCTCTCCGCAGGCGCAGACGAAGCTCGCGGCCTCGCCGCCGTCCGCCTCCGCCTGCAGCCAGGCACGCCCGTCCTCCCGCTCGGCGGGCAGCAGCGCGGGGGAGAGCAGGTCTTCCACCAGAGCGTAGGGCACCGTGAAGTGCGGCATTCCCAGGGACAGGGTCCCCAGCATATACTCCGGGGCCACGAAAACCAGCCCCTCCTCGCTGAGATACCAGTTGGGGTCCGCCGCCAGCTCCGGCAGCAGCTCCGGATAGTCGGGCACGATCACGCCCGGGGCGTACTCCGCCTGGATGGCGGCGGCCATATGCTCCGCGCAGCGCTGGCGCAGGGCCTCCGGGTCCGGGGAAAGGTCCTCAAAGCGCAGGAGCTTCCCGTCCGAGAGCCGATAGGTGCCCCCGTGGACCATGGTGCCGCCGTGGGCCCCGCCCGTATAGAAATAATCGTTGTAAAGCAGGCTCAGCACCCGGCTGTCGCAGCGGGCGGCCTCAATGGTGCGGCGCTGGAGAAAGGTGGGGAAGCGGCTCGTCTGCCCCTCCTCGGCGAAGCCGGGGTAGATCTCGTCCTCCGCCATGGCCAGCAGGCGGTGGCGCCCGTCCTCCCCGGTCATGGAGCGCTGCAGCACCTCCAGGTCCTCCTGCAGGGAGCTGTTGATCTGCGCCTCCAGGCGCAGGGGCGCATTCAGCAAGCGGAGCCGGGGCAGCGCCGTCGTTACCCGCAGCAGCACCGTTTCCCCGTCCGCGGCGGTGTAGGCGGTGCTTTCCTCCTGCAGGGTCACGAGGGCCCGGGGGCTCTCCGCCGTCTCCGGCGGCAGCGGCTCGGGGGCCTCCTCGGGCTCCTCAAGCTCGGCGGGCTCCTCCTCGGGCGCGGTCTCTTCCCCGGCAGGGGCGGGCTCCTCCTCGGGGAGCTCCTCCGGGGCTTCCCCGGGCGCGGCC
>CAMVOG010000030.1 GCA_947169005.1 uncultured Clostridia bacterium
CGCCGGGAAAGGAGTCCAGAAAGCGGAGCTCCTCCGCCGCGTCTTCAAGGCTCATGCCCCAGCTCAGATCCCCGCAGAGGACGCAGACGTCCCCTTCCCGCAGCACGGATAGGCCCTCCCGCAGCTTATCCACGTAGTTTTCCCAGCGCCCGCCGAACACGTCCATGGGCTTATCGACGGAGAGGGACAGATGGGGATCACCCAATGCGTAGAGAGCCATAGATCACTTCAAAAAGTCCAGCACGACGGTGCGCAGCGCGTCCTTCTCCGCCACGCGGGTGAAGCGGACGGCCTTGTCCTTCAGCTCCGTCAGCGGACGGGGCGCGGGAACGGCGGTGCGCTCCGCCAGCTTCTCCACGGCCTCCAGGCCGGAGACCTGCCCATTCTCGCCCAGGGCCTCCAGCACCGCCTGGCAGAACTTGTAGGGGCTGGCGGTGGAGACCACGGCGGCGGGCGTCTCGTCGCCCGTGCGGCGGCGATAGTCCTCCAGGACGGAGGCGGCCACGGCGGTGTGGGTGTCGATGAGGTACCGGGACTCCTTGAAGAGCTTTCCGATTGTCTCCTCGGTGCGCCGATCGTCGCAGAAGCCGGCGGCAAAGACGGCGTCCAGGGCCTCCTTTACGGCGGGGGTAACGGTATAGCGCCCCGTCTCGGCAAGCTGGGCCATCCACTCCGCCACCTGCTTGTCGTTCTCACCGCAGAGGTCATAGAGCAGCCGTTCCAGATTGCTGGAAATCAGGATGTCCATGGAGGGAGAAACGGTGGTGTAAAAATGGCGGTTGCGGTCATAGGTCCCGGTGCTGATGAAGTCCGTCAGTACGTTGTTGGCGTTGGAGGCGCAGATCAGCCGGCCAACGGGAAGGCCCATCTTCCGGGCGTAGTAGCCCGCCAGGATGTTGCCGAAGTTGCCGGTGGGCACGCAGAAATTCACCCGATGGCCGCAGGGCACCATCCCCTGGCTCACCATATCGCAGTAGGCGGAGAAATAATAGACGATCTGCGGCAGCAGACGGCCCCAGTTGATGGAGTTGGCGGAGGAGAGCAGATAGCCCCGCCCGGACAGCTCCTCCCGCAGAGCGGGATCGGAGAAAATGGCCTTCACGCCGCTCTGTGCGTCGTCAAAGTTCCCCTTCACGGCACAGACGTTGACGTTCTGCCCCGCCTGGGTCACCATCTGCAGCTTCTGCATCTGGGAAACCCCGTCCTCGGGATAAAAAACCAGGATGCGGGTACCCGCCACGTCCTTAAAGCCCTCCAGGGCGGCCTTGCCCGTGTCGCCGGAGGTGGCCACCAGGATGCAGACCTCCCTCTTCTCCCCCGTCTTTTTCAGCGAGGCGGTGAGCAGGTGGGGCAGCATTTGCAGGGCCATATCCTTAAAAGCGCAGGTAGGCCCGTGCCAGAGCTCCAGAAAGGCGGTGTTGGCATCGAGCTTCCGCAGGGGCGCGGCCTCGGGGCAGTCGTACTGCTCCCCATAGGCGGCTTTGGCGAAGCCCTCCAGCTCCTCAGTGGAAAACTCCTCCAAAAAGAGCTTCATGATCCGCACGGCCCGCTCCCGGTAATCGCAGGCGCAGAGAGCGCTCAGCTCCTCGGCGGAAACGGTGGGAAAGCTCTCCGGCAGGAAAAGCCCCCCGTCCGGGGAGAGACCGGCGGCGATGGCCTGGGCCGCGGTGACGCGGCGCTGCTTGTTTCTTGTGCTTACGTATTGCATACTTGCTTCACCACTCTCATCAGGTTACGGTAAAAGATCTTCTCCAACAGCTCCCGGGGGTAGCCGCGCTTCTCCAGCGCCTCCCACACAAGGGCCCAGCCGCCAATGCCCTTGATCCCTTCGGGCAGGGTATCGCAGCCGTCAAAATCCGAGCCCAGGGCCACGGTGTTCTCGCCGCCCAGGTCCAGAAAATGCTCAATATGCCGCACGCAGGTGTCCACTGTAACGCGCTCGCCCTTCTCCCCGGCCAGAAACTCCGTCCAGAGATTGAGGCCAGCCGTGCCGCCGATGTCCCGCAGCGCCTTGAACATATCGTCCGTCAGATTCCGGGGATGGGGGCAGAGGGCCCGGGAATTGGAATGGGTCGCCACAGGCGGCTTCTCCGCGCAGTCGATCACGTCCCAGAAGCCGGGGTCCGAAAGATGGGACACGTCCACGATCACGCCCAGCTCCCCGCAGTGGCGCACGAAGGAGCGCCCCGCGTCAGAAAGTCCCCGGTCCGGCTCGTTGGCGTTGGTGCCGGAAAGCTCGTTGGGGTGGTTCCAAGTGACGTTGATCGCCCGGACGCCGTCGGCGAAAGCCGCCTCCAGGCCACGCTCACAGTCGATCAGAGCCGCGTCCTCCACGCTGAGGAAGGCGGCCAGCTTGCCCTCGGCAGTGGCCTTCTCCGCGTCGGCGGAGCAGCGGCAGTGGACCATCCGGTCCTCCGCCAGGGCCAGCTCGGCATAAAAGCGGTCCCGCAGGGCGGTATAAACGTTCTTACCGGGGAGGAACTGAGGCTCCCCGAAAATGGCGAAGAACTGCGCCGCGGGGGCAAAGGCCTCGTAGCCCTCCAGGGAAACGTGCCTGTCGTTGCGGCGCAGGGAGCCGGCGGGGGCCTTCAAAAACTCAAGCATCAAAAGAGTATCGCAATGTCCGTCAAATACGGGGATCATGGCTCTGCCTCCTTAAAAAGCGTTTTCCATAAGGGAGAAGGATTGCACCTCTCCCCTCTCGTCCACGGTGAGCTCGGCAATGGCGAAGCTCTGCCGCAGGGCGGAATATGCAGGATTCTGCGCCAGCCACAGGTCAGCGGCAGCCCGCAGCTTCTCCTGCTTAGAGCGGCTCACCGCGTCCGCCGGGCGGGTGACGCCGCCCGCCTTCCGCAGCTTGACCTCCACGAAGAGGAGCTCTTTACGCTTGACCGCGACCAGATCCAGCTCGCCGAATTTACAGCGGTAATTCATCGCCAGGACCTTCCAGCGGCGCTTGCGCAGCCACTCCGCCGTATATGCCTCGCCCATGGCGCCGGATAATTTCGTATTCATATCAATGCAGCTTTTTCAAAAAACTCCGCCTGTGAATGGGGCTGGGGCCGTATTCCCGCAACCGCTCATAGTGGAGCTTCGTGCCGTAGCCCTTGTGCTTTTCAAAGGCGTATTCAGGGTATTTTTCGGCCATTTCCAGCATAAAACGGTCCCTCGTCACCTTCGCTAGCACGCTGGCGGCGGCGATGGCCTCATAGACGCCGTCCCCGCCCACGACGGTGCGGTTGGGGAGCCGGATACCCTCCGAGCGGTTGCCGTCGATGAGGGCGAAGGCCGGGGCCGGGGAAAGGCCCTCGATGGCCCGATTCATGGCAAGATAGGTGGCGTTTAAAATATTAAGCTCGTCAATCTCCTCCGCCGTGGCAAAAGCCACGGACCACCCGAGAGCCTCGGCTGTCACGCGCGCATATAGCGCCTCCCGTTTCTTCTCCGTCAGCTTTTTGGAGTCGTCCAGCCCCTCGAAATGCTGCCCCGGACGCAGCAGGACGGCTGCGGCGTACACAGGCCCCGCCAGAGGGCCGCGCCCGGCCTCGTCCACGCCGCAGACGAGCCCATAGCGGGCGGTCAGCTCCGCCTCGATCTCTCTCACGGCTGCTCCTCCGGCGCTTCCAGGCTGATACGCCCGATCTTCCCGGCCCGCAGCTCATCCAGCAGAATGGCGCTCATGCGCTCGGTGTCCACCTCGCCGCCGGAAATGAGAAAGCCCCGTTTCCGGGCCGCCAGCTCAAGAAGCACCCAGCCCTGCAGGGTGGGGTCCGCCGTGAGCTTGTAGCGGGCCTCCAGCAGCGCGGGGTACTTTTCCCGCAGAAAGAGGAGCAGATCGGCGGCCAGAGCCTCCATATCCGCGACCCCATCCTTCACCGCGCCAGTCCAGGCCAGATGCTCCCCCATCTCCTTGGTGTCGAAGCGGGGCCAAAGTAGGCCGGGAGTGTCCATCAGCTCCATCCCCCTGTCCACGGTGATCCACTGCTTGCCCCGGGTGACGCCAGGCCGGTCCGAAACCGCGGCGGCCTTGCGGCCCGCGACCTTGTTGATAAAGGTGGACTTGCCCACGTTGGGCACGCCCGCCACCATCAGCTTGACAGGGCGATTCGCCTGGCCCTTGGCGGCCCAGGCGGCGATCTGCTCCTTCAGCAGGGCGCGGACGGCGGCGGGAAAGGCCTTTACGCCCTGTCCGCTGCGGCTGTCCGTTTCCAGAACGGCCACGCCCCTGTCTTTATAGTATTTTGCCCAGCGCTTGGTCACGGCCGGATCCGCCAGGTCCACCCGGTTCAGGATCAGCAGCCGGGGCTTGCCCCCGGTGATCTCCTCCAGCTCGGGATTGCGGCTGGAGGCCGGGATACGCGCGTCCGCGATCTCGCAGACCGCGTCCACCAGGCGCACGGAATCCGCCATCATGCGCTTGGCCTTGGTCATATGGCCGGGAAACCACTGTACGTTGACGCTTTTTTCCTCCATCGGCGGCCTCAGCTTACGGTGCCCAGGCGGGAGAAGGGCAGAATAACGGCGTAGGCCCGGCCCAGGATGCAGCGGGTGTCCACACAGCCGATCACGGAATAACGGCTGTCGGTGCTCTCGTTGCGGTTATCGCCCATGACGAAAACGCAGCCCTCGTCCACCGTAAGGGGGAAGGTCAGATCATAAAAACGGTTGGTGGGAGAATTGACGTATTCCTCCTCCTGCAGCACTCCGGCCACCCAGACCTTGCCCTCGTCGAAGTCGATATCCACGGTCTGTCCCTCGGTGGCGATCACACGCTTGACGATAGGCACGTCCTTAAAGGCCCGCTTGGTGAGCACCACCACGTCCCCCTTCTTAGGGGTGTAAAAAAGGTTGGAAATGATGAGCTTATCCTGGTCCTGCAGGGTGGGGACCATGGAATGGCCCTCCACGCCGATGACCTGGCCCACGAACATAAAAATGAGGATGCAGGCCACCAGCGCCGTCACCAGGCACTGGATCCAGTCATATATTTCCGTTTTGAAGGTGGATTTCTCCTTCTTTTTGGCGGTGTTATCTTCCATGATGCGTTCCTTTCGCCGGCCCTATGTGGCCTTAACAAAAAAAGGGGCAAAACTGCCCCTTTTTTCAAATCTTTTCCTTGATCTTCGCCTTCTTGCCCACTCTGTCACGCAGATAGTAGAGCTTGGCGCGCCGGACCTTACCACGGCGAAGCGTGGTGATGGACTCAATATTGGGGGAGTGAATGGGGAAAACCTTTTCACAGCCAACGTTGTAGGAAATGCGGCGGACCGTGATGGTCTCATTGATGCCGCCGTGCTTCTTGGCGATGACAGTGCCGTCAAACGCCTGAATACGCTCGCGGTTGCCTTCCTTGACCTTGATGGACACCCGCACGGTGTCGCCGATCTCCACGCTGGGAGCCTCGGCCTTGACATACTGCTCGGAAAGAGCCTTAACCAGATCCATGTTCTTCTTCCTCCCTTCAGGGCAGACGTTCGTACCGTATAGCGGCATAGGACCGTCCTACTTCACGTAACCGCGGGCGGGGCCGGGAGGGCCGGGCGGGCGGTACTGCGGGGCATAATGCCACACGCTGAAAGAGTTTACCATAACAGGCGGGAAAATGCAAGTGTTTTTTGAAAAAAAGTTTTTTAGGATCCGTACTCAGTACTCAGTACTTAGGACTCAGTACTTAGGACTCAGTACTGAGTACTCTTTCATGAGTTCTGAGTCCTGGGTACTGCTTCTACCGGAAGACGCGCATCTCCGCGTCGTAAACCTCCAGACGGCGATAGCGGGCAAAGTCCGGGGCCAGAGCCGGGGCGTTGCGGGTGACGGCGTCCGTCAGATTGGAGGGATTCACCGTAGGCTCCATGGCGGAGACCACGGCCTCCAGCCGCAGGACGGTTTCGGTGACCGCCTTTAGCTTCACGTCCCCGATATGGGGCGCCAGGTCCAGCTCCCCTACTCCCCGCTTGGTCTTTTTCTCAATGATAAGATTGGGCCGGGCGAAGAGCTCCTGCAGACCATCCAGCCGGGCGGCGGCGTTACCGTCGTCATAGATCAGCTCCGCGGCGCAGCGCACCCGGCGGAGCTGCCCCACCCTCCCCACCGGCGGCGCGGCGGAGAGGGCCCGGACGCCCTCCGGCAGCCAAGGATTCAGCCGCTCCGGGATCGTTTCGATCACGTCCCCGTCCTCAAGCTGGATGTCCAGCAGCTCGCAGAGGCTTTCACAGCCAAGCTGCAGGGGCAGGGCGATGGAGATATAGGGATGGGGGTTAAAGCCCTCGGTGTGCTTGATGCGGATGCCCGCCCGGATAAAGGAGTGCTGAAAGGTGCGCATGAGGTCCAGGTGGGAGACGTACTTGGCCCTTCCGACCTTTTCAAAGAGGATACGGCATTTAATCATCGCACTTGCCCTCCCTGCTCAGGGTCCGGGCCCCGCAGCCCGCGCAGCGGGTCCGGCAGTCCGGGGTGGTCCGGGCTTCGCGGGAAAGGACCCGCTCCCGCTTCAAATGGGCCTCGGAAACGCCGGTTTTGATGATGCTCCAGGGCAGGAGCTCGTCCTCCCCCTTCTCCCGGTTGGCGTAAAAGGCCGGGTCCACGCCTTTTTCCGTAAAGGCGGCGTTCCAGGCCTCCTCGGAGAAGAATTCCTCCCAGGCGGCCAGGCCCCCGCTGCGGCGGAAGACGCTTTCCAGCACCGGGCCAAGGCGGCGGTCCCCCAGGGCCAGCACCGCCTCGATGAAGCTGACAGTGGAATCGTGCCAAGAATAGCTGATGGCCTTGGAACGCATATTGTCCTTCAAAAGCTGCTGCTTGCGGCGAAATTCCTCCATGGTGTTCTGTCCCTCCCACTGGAAGGGAGTCATGGGCTTGGGCACGAAGCAGGAGGTGGACACCGTGATGCGCACGCCCCGATTCTTGTTGGTGGCATACTTTTTCCAGCATTGGAGGACCTTGAAGGCCAGGTCGGAAATGGCAAGAATGTCCTCGTCCGTCTCGCCGGGCAGGCCCATCATAAAATAGAGCTTCACGGCGCTCCACCCGCCCTCAAAGGCTGTGCGGCAGGAGTTTAAAATATCCTCCTCGGTCACGTTCTTGTTGATGACGTCCCGCATGCGCTGGCTGCCCGCCTCCGGGGCGAAGGTGAGGCCCGATTTGCGGACCTTCTGCACCTTTTTCATCAGCTCCATGGAGAAGTTGTCCGCCCGCAGGCTGGGCAGGGAGAGGCTGACCTTTCTCGGCTCGCACCATTCCAGCAGCCCGTCGCAGAGGCCGTCCAGCTCCCTGTAATCGCTGGTGGAGAGGGAGGATAGGCTGATCTCCTCATAGCCGGAGTCGGACAGGGCCTCAAAGGCCTGTTTCAGCAGCAAATCCTTGCTCTTGCGGCGGATGGGGCGGTAGACGTAGCCGGCCTGGCAGAAGCGGCAGCCCCGGATGCAGCCCCGAAACAGCTCCAGCACCGTGCGGTCATGGACGATCTCCGTGCTGGGCACAATGGTCTTCGACGGGAAGTAGGACTCGTCCAGGTTCTGTATGATGCGCTTGGTCACGGCGGCGGGGGCGCCGTCTTTTGGTGTGATGGCGGCGATGGTCCTGTCCGCGTGATAGCTAACGTCATAGAGGGAAGGCACATAGACGCCGGGAATCTGCGCGGCGGCTTTCAGAAACGCCGCCTTGGTCCAGCCCTCGTCCCGGGCACGGCGGTAAAGCAGACATAGCTCCGCGTCCGCCTCCTCCCCTTCTCCGATCACGGCCAGGTCAATGAAATCCGCGATGGGCTCGGGGTTGTACATGCAGGTGCCGCCCGCGAAAACGAGGGGCTTCAGCTCCGTCCGTTCTGCGGAGCGCAGGGGGATCCCCGCCAGGTCCAGCATATCCAGAATGCCCAGATAGGACATCTCGTAGCCCACGGAAAAGCCCAGGATATCAAAATTCCTCACCGGGTCGCCGCTCTCCAGGGCGTACAGGGGGATGCCCGCAGTCTTCATCTCCTCCGCCATGTCCCGCCAGGGCTCGAAGACCCGCTCGCACCAGACGCCCTCCATCTGATTGAGGACGCCGTAGAGGATCCGCAGGCCCAGGTTGGACATGCCGATCTCATAGGTATCGGGGAAGCAGAGGGCAAAGCGCAGGTCCACCTCCGCCTTGTTCTTCATGATCTCACCGTATTCGCCGCCCGTATAACGGGCAGGCTTCTGCACCTTCGGCAGGATGCGTTCCAATCGCTGATCCATCGGGGGTACTCCCATCTCTCTCATTTAGTCTCGTTCGGAAAGGCGCGGACCCTGCGGCCCGCGCCCGTTATGCTCGCTCAATTCACCCGGCCGCAGAGCTGTTCCGCCAGCCATATCAAAAACTCCGGCGCCTCGAAGGCGTTCTCCACGGCGTCAATGGCCAGGCGGGTGTTCTCCGCCGCCATTTCCCGGCAGCGCTCGGCCCCGTAGAGGGTGACGAAGGTGGTTTTTTGACTGGCCGCGTCCTTCCCCACCGTCTTGCCCAGGGCCTCGGTGCTGCTCTCGCAGTCCAGCACGTCGTCCACGATCTGGAAGGCAAGACCCACCGCCTGGCCGTAGCGTCGGGCAGCCTCACGCTCCCACATCCCCGCCCCGGCAGCAATGCAGCCCAGCTCGCAGGCGGCCTCGATAAGGGCAGCGGTCTTCATGGAATGGGTGGTGTACAGCGCAGCAACGTCCCGGGGCTTGCCCTCGCCGCTGAGGTCCAGATATTGCCCGCCGCAGATGCCCTGCTCCCCCGCCGCCCGGGCCAGGACCCGCAGAGCCTCCGCCGTCTGCCCGTCGGAAAGTCCGCAGCGCCCGACGGTCTCAAAGGCCTTGGCCTGCAGGGCGTCTCCGGCCAGGAGGGCCAGCCACTCGCCGAAGACGACGTGGCTGGTGGGCTTGCCCCGGCGCAGATCGTCATTGTCCATGCAGGGCAGGTCGTCATGGATCAGCGAATAGGTGTGCAGCAGCTCCAGCGCGCAGCCCAGGTCCAGGGCCGGGCTGGCGTCCTGCCCGCAGGCAGAGCAGAAGCCCAGGGCCAGGATCGGACGGACGCGCTTGCCGCCCGCGAAGAGGCTGTAGCGCATGGCCTTGATAAGCTCCGCCTGGGGGCCGTGCCCCTCGGGCAGCAGGGCCGCCAGCCGCTCGTTTACCGTCTCCCGCAGAAGGGAGAAGCGCTCCGCGTTATTCATCGGCGTCAAAGGGGGCCTCCGTGGGAAGGCCGTCGGGTCCCTTCACCAGGCGGACGACCTTCTGCTCCGCCTCGTCCAGAAGCCTGGTGCAGCCCCGCACCAGGGCGGTTCCCTCTTCAAAAAGGCGCAGAGAGTCCTCTAACTTCGCGTCGCCCTTTTCCAAAAGCCGCACGATCTCCTCCAGGCGGAGAAGCTGCTGCTCAAAGCTCATCTGTTCTGCCATCCGGCTTTACCTCCGTAACCGCGCAGGCAAGGGAGCCGTCCCGGAGCCTCAGCTCCAGCTCCTCGCCCGGCTTGATGGAATGTACGCTTTTCAAAAGCTCTCCCTGCCGCTGGGCCACGGCGTAGCCCCGGGAGAGGACCTTCAGGGGGCTCATAGCGTCCAACCCCGCGGCCAGAGCCGTAAAGCGGCTCCGCTCCCGTTCCAGGCGGGCTGAGGTCACGCTTTCCAGCCGCTCCGCCTGCCTGTCCAGCAGAAGGCGGCGGTCGTTGATATAGGTCGTGGGGCTCGTCAGCTCCCGGTTGGAGGCCAGGGCGCTCAGCCGCTCCCGGGCCGTTTCCAGCCGGTGGAGCATGGCGGAGGACACGCGGCTTCTCATGGAGCCCAGGGCCTCGTATATTTTCGTCTGGTCAGCCACCGCCAGCTCTGCCCCGTTGGAGGGCGTGGCGGCCCGCAGATCGGCCACGAAGTCGGCAATGGTCACGTCCGGCTCATGCCCCACGGCGGAAATAACGGGCAACTCCGATTCATAGATGGCCCGAGCCACCCGCTCGTCGTTGAAGGCCCAAAGGTCCTCAATGGAGCCGCCGCCACGGCCCGTGATGATAAGGTCCGCCACCCGGTAGCGGTTGGCATAGCGAATGGCGCCCACCAGCTCCGGCGGCGCCTCCACGCCCTGGACCCGCACGGGCATCACGATCACCTTCGCCAGGGGCCAGCGCTTGCCCAGGATGCGGATCATGTCCCGCACCGCAGCCCCGGCCCCGGAGGTGATGAGGGCGATGCGCTCCGGGAAGGGCGGGATGGGCTTCTTATGCTCCTGGTCGAAAAGCCCCTCCGCCTGGAGCCGGGCCTTGAGCTGCTCATAGGCCACGTACAGCTCGCCCACCCCGTCCGGCGTGAGACCCGTGCAGTTGAGCTGATAGGCCCCGTCCCGCAGGTAGACGTTCACCCGGCCTATGGCGACGACCTTCATGCCGTTTTCCGGGCGGAAGCGCAGCTTCACGGCGCTTCCCTTGAACAGCACGCAGCGCAGGCTTCTCTCCGCATCCTTCATCGTCAAATAATGGTGCCCAGAAGGGTAGATCTTATAATTGGAAAGCTCCCCCTTTACGGCCACCTGGGAAAACTGCGGCTCGCTCTCCAAAAGGCCCTTGACCCGGGCGTTCAGCTCCGAAACGGTCCAGACGGCGCCGCTCATGCCTCATCCAGCCCCTCGGGCAGCTCGTTGCGGGCGAAGGAGCCCAGCACCCCGTTGACGAAGGAAACGGTCTCCGCCTCCTCGTACTTCTTCGCCAGCTCCACCGCGTCGTTGATGGCGGCGGCGTTGGGCACGTCCGGCATATAGAGCACCTCGAACATGGCCAGGCGCATGATGGCCATCGCCGTGCGGGAAATGCGGCTCAGCTTCCAGCCGTGGGCGTACTTCTCGATATAGTGATCCAGCTCCGCCGCGTGCTCCCCGATGCCGGAGGCCAGGCGGACGATGTAATCCAGCTGCTTCTGATTGGGATACTCGCCGTAGAGCTCATACTCCCCGGCGATGCTCCCGTAATGCTCCTTGTCCAGGAGCAGACGGATCTGCTCCTCCGCCGGGGCGGGATTGGCCCCCAGGGCAAAGGAAAGGTGCATTGCGATCTCTCTCGCGTTTGAACGGATCATGTGTATCTTCTTCCTCCATGCAGCGAAATGGCGGGGGCAGCGGCCCCCGCCGACAGGGCACTTACGCCTTTTCGAAAACGACGCCGCTGACCTTTACGTTCACGGCGGCGACGGTCAGCCCGGTCATGTCCCCCACGGCCTTCGTCACCGCGGACTGGACCTGCCGCGCCGTATCCGTAACGGAGCAGCCGTAATTGACCAGGATCACGGTATCCACCGTTACCTTGTCCTCCTCCATCGTAATGCGCACGCCGCGCGCGCCGCTTTTCTTCGCCATCTCCCGGCGGGTGGCGCTGCCGATGCCGCCAACGCCCTCGATCTCCTTGATGGCCTCGACGGCAATGGCGGAGATCACGTCCTCAGAAATGTTGACGCTGCCCTCCGGCTCCTGCTTTGAGATATAGTCCTTGTTGTCAGCCATGACCGATCCTCCTCTATGAGCCTCCGCGCGGGGCGCGGATAAAAAGAAATAGCCACTTTCGTGGCTATTATAGCATAGACTGACGGAAAAAGAAAGCCTATTTTACTTCGATTATTTTAATTTGCTCCGCCGTGAGAGCCGTTTCCGTGAGCAGTACGTCCGTGATGCGGGCCACGGCGGCGGCGCTCAGCCCCTCCGGCGGGGCGGTGACGGCCACGGTGGCCCCGTCCCCGGATAGAAAGACCACGCAGTCGGCAAAGCCCTTGGCCTTGATGAGGGTCTCCAGCTCCGCCTCCTCCAGAGAGCTGGCGGCCATGACGCTGATCTCCTCCATAGCCGTGTCGATGGAAGCTGTAGTGGCGTTTTCCAGCTCCGTAGACTCCTTCAAAAGGCTCACGGCGCTGTCCCGGGCCTGCTGCCGAGTGAGCCGCGCCGTGGAGAAATAGTCCGACACGGCGGCGGCCAGGGGCGCCGCGGTCTCCTGGGCGGGCTCCTCCTCCGGGGCGTAGTAGAGGCTGGGCTGAGCCTCCTCCTCGGCGGCCTCCAGCACCGGGGTATTCTCGGGCTCCTCCGCCGAAAGGGCCGCCTGTCCCTCCCGGTCGCCGTAGGTCCAGTTCAGATAGATGGCGGTCCCCAAAAAGAGGAGGACCGTGACAACGACGGCGTTGCGCTTGATCTTCTTGCGGTTCATGCTTGCTCATTCCTTTCTTAATTCCCGGTCGTGACCGTGATCTTGTCCGTCGCCAGGCCCGTGAGGGCCGCGACGGCGTTGGTGATCTCCAATTTCGCCGTGGGGCTCAACCGCTGGGCGATGACGAGGGCCCCCTTATACTCCGGGTAGACATAGCGCAGGGTCACGGGGCTTTGCAGGCCGGAGCCCGCCTGCAGCAGTACGGCCTCGCTCTCGCTCTGCTCCTCATAGCTCCCCTCCTGGGTCTTTACGCGGCTGCTCTCGTCCCGGGCCAGCTCGCGCTCCATGGAGCATCGGAGGCTCAGCACCACCGTCACCTCCCCCACGTCCCCCAGCCTTTCCAGGGCCCTCGCCAGCTTTTCCTCCTCCTCTTTTAAGGAGAAGGTCGGCGCGGTCTCCTCCGTCCGGGCGTTCCTGCCGCTTTCCCCGTGGGGCAGACTCAGCAGGACCAGCCCCAGGACCAGGGCCGCCAGCAGGGGCCAGCGCTTTTTCAGCGCGGCGAAAAGGGCCTCCCGCCGTTCCTTGAACAGAGACAGATCAATTTTCATCCGAAAGCCACCTCTGCCGCTCCCGGGGGATGCCCAGCTCCCCCTCTATCCAGCGGGCCAGCTCTGCCTTTTCCGCATCCGCCGCCTCACCTCCAAGCTCTGCCGAATAAGGCAGCGCCTCCCCCTCCGCGTCCCCCTCCCGGACCGTGACGCTGACGCTGAGACTCTTTATCCCCAGGGCCGCCGCCTTGTCCGATATATATGCGGCGCTCTCCTCTCCTATGACCCGCAGCCGCGCAAGCCGCGCCTCCTCGGAGGCAGAGGCGGAAAGCCGCTCCCCCTCCAGCCTCAGAGAGGCCAGGCTCCCGGCGTAGGCTCCGAAGTCGAAGCCGCGCAGGGGACCCAGCAGCAGGGCCGCCGTCACGAGGCCGCAGACCAGCCGCACCGCCGCGGCGCTCTTGCCCTTGGGCACCAGGGCCGAAACCAAAGCGCAGACCATCGCCCCCGCCGTCAGCCCCAGGACCCAGCCTTTCAAAGCCCCCATCACGTCACCGCCCGCATAAAGGAATAAACCGAGAAGAACAGCGCCAGGGCGCAGAGCCCCACCGTTCCCAGCAGCAGGGCGAAGGCGGAGCTTGCCCCCGCCGCCGCCTTGCTCACCCGGCCCCCGGCCAGGGCCCCCGCCAGGGCGGCGGAGACCTTATAGATCAGATACTGTGCCCCCAGCCGCAGGAAGGGCGTAAGGCAGGCCGCCAGCAGCGCCGCGAGCCCGAAGGCCCCCACCGTTGCCTTGGCCGCGTTGGCCGCCGCCAGGATGGAGGCGCCCGCGTCCGAGAGAATGCCGCCCACCACGGGCAGGGACGTGGAAAGCCCCGTCCGCAGAGTACGCAGAGCGGCGGCGTCCACAGCGCCCGCCGCCACGCCGGATAGGTTGACGTACAGCACCATACCCAGCCCCAGCAGCGTCAGCACGAAGCCGCAGAGCCATTTCAAAAAGGAGACCGCCGTGGCCAGTCCCTCCCCCGGCAGTGCGGCGGAGGCCAGAGCCGCCGCCAGATAGGCCCCGATCAGGGGCAGCAGCAGGGTCCGGGCCGCCGTCAGCGCCACGTCCATTGCCAGGGCAGAGGCGGCGTACTTGGCTGCCGCGGCCCCGGCCGCGCCGCTGAAGGCCAGCGCCCCCGTAAGACAGGGCAGCAGGGCGTGGGACAGGGTCTCCAGCTCCGACAGAAGGCTTTGACCCAGGCCAAAGCATATGCGCAGGTCCCCCGCTGCCACGGCTCCCACCGCCAGCACCCCCGCAAGCTGGGCCGGGTCCGTTCCCGTTCCCTCCGTGTTTAGGGCGGAGAAGACCGAAACCAGCACCGCTGCCAGGAGGATGAGCAGAGCGCCCCGCAGCCCCTCCTTTAAAAAGCCCGCGTCGGAAAGCGCCTCCCTCAGCGTTTTTTCTACAAGCGCCCCGTAATCCGTTTCCGGGGAAAGCGGCAGACCCGCTGCCGATTCCGGCAGGCTCTGTTCCAGCTCCCCCAGACCGAGGCTGTCCGAGAGCCCGTCCCAATTTAGGGCCAGGGCCGGGGT
>CAMVOG010000031.1 GCA_947169005.1 uncultured Clostridia bacterium
GGTATGACTACGACAACAGCGCCATCGGCTGGTATGAATGGAGCGGCTATATCCGCCGTGTCCGTATCGGCGAGGGCGTGACCGCCATCGGCCCCAACGCCTTCTACGGCTGTTGGAATTTGGAGGGCGTTTCCTTCCCCTCCACCTTAACAAGCATCGACAACGCGGCCTTTCCCCGCAATGCGATGCGCACCTTCTGCCCCCGCTTCCGGGACGTTTACTACGCCGGCACCCAGGCGGCCTGGGAGACCGTTGAGGGCACCGGAAGCACGGGAGAATACGGCGGGTCCGAGCCGCTGTTCTACGAAAGCAAATACGACGCGGCCTCCGGCCAGGTCAACGTGACGCCCTTCGTCACGTTCCACTTCGGGGAGACCATGCCCGAGCCGGAGCCTCCCCTGGGAGATATGGACGGCGACGAGCTCCTTACCGCATGGGACGCGCCGCTGCTCTTCTCCGCCGTTTCCGCCGCCGCCGAGGCCCCGGACCTGAACGGCGACGGCTGCGCGAACAGCCGGGACGCCCTGCTGCTTTTCCGCCGGACCGCGCGCTGAGCTTTTGCCATAGACAAGCGACAAAAAACGTGGTACAATGCCTTCAATGGGTCATTGTGCCACGTTTTTCGACTTTTCCGCCTCGGGCGGCTCAATATACAGGTTGGAGGTTTTTCCCATGACTTTGGTCGTGATGGCCGCCGGGCTCGGGTCCCGGTACGGCGGCTGCAAGCAGATCGCCGGTGTGGGCCCGGCGGGCGAGATCCTGCTGGAATACGCGGTATACGACGCGGTGAAGGCCGGCTTCACCGACGTGGTTTTTATCATTAAGGAGGAAATGCGGGAGTTTATGGACGAGCTCTGCGCGGGCTCCCTTTCCCGCCTGCGGACGGCAGAGGGCGCGCCCGTGCCCGTCACCTGCGTTTACCAGGACGGGGCGGACTTGCCGGAGCTGCTGCGGATGCCCGCCGGGCGCACGAAGCCCCTGGGCACGGTCCACGCGGTGCTCTGCGCCGAGGCGGCCATCCACGCCCCCTTCGCCGTGCTGAACGCCGACGATTTTTACGGGCCCGAGGCCTTTGAACTGATGCTCTCCGCCCTCGCCGCCCTGCCCGAGAAGGGCGAGGCCGCCATGGTGGGCTATCGGCTGAAAAACACCGTCAGCCCCTACGGAGCCGTGACCCGGGGCGTCTGCGCCATTGAGGACGGCATCCTGCGCCGGGTGACGGAGACCTACCGCATCACCCTACTGCCCGACGGCAGCATCCGGGACGGTAACGGCGGCGAGGATTCGCTGCTGCTGGACCCGGAGGCCCCGGTCTCCATGAACTTCTGGGGCTTCACCCCCGCCATTTTTGAGGAAATGCGGGCCTATTACGCCGATTTCATCCGCGCCCTGGCCCCCGGCGACCTGAAAAGCGAGTGCCTGCTGCCCATTATGGTGGACGCGCTCATCCACTCCGGCCGCCTCACGGTCCGGGCCTGCCAGACGAGCGAAAAGTGGTTTGGCATGACCTATCCCGAGGACAGAGCCGTCGTGGCCGGGGAGCTGAAAAAGCTCCACGCCGCAGGGAGATACCCCGAGACGCTGCGGTAAAAGGACATATGTTTACCCCCGTTTCCGCTTATTCGGAAACGGGGGTATGTTTATGCGCAAAGCGCCCACTGCCCGGCTCAGCCTAAATTCTTCACCATTCTGACGGCGATCAGCAGCGCCTGCTGGCGGGTAGCGTTGGCGTAGCCAACGGCCTTCTGCGACTCGGTCACGTCCTTGGGGGCGAAGGTGGGCTTACCGTTCTCGTCGCTGCCCATGCCCTTGATGATGCCGTTGGCGGCCATAAAGTACACGCTGTCCTTGGCCCAGGCGGAGATATTGGCGTCGTCCCCGAAGAGCTCCGGCATGGTGAAGAAGCCCCTGAACTGCTCGTTGAAGCTGCCGTCCGTTTCCAGGGTCCAGCCGGAGAGATTGACCTTCTTGAACACGCGGGTGAGCATGGTGGCGGCCTGCTCCCGGTTTAAGAGCCTGTCCGGCTCAAAGGTGGTGGCGCTCATGCCGTTGGTGATACCGAGGTTGAGGGCCTTCAGCACCTCGGGGTCCGCGGTGTCCGTAAAGGGATTGACAGCCACGGGCGTCGCCTTCGTAAAGGTGAGGGCCTCAAAGACCTTCACGCTGACGGCGGCGAACTCGGCCCGGGTGATGGGCTTCGTGAGATCAGCCTGGCGCAAGGCGTCGGGAATGAGCCCCAGGGCGTCCGCCTCGGCCAGCTCCGGCAAGGCCCAGTCGGAGGCGACAAAATCCACCTTTTCATTGAGGGTCAGCATATTCGACCAATCGCTGTAGCGGAGGTTTCCGTCCGCGTCCGCGCCTGTATACCGCGCGTGGGCCTTGACCTCGCTCTCAACGTGCAGCTCGTCGAGGTAATAGGTCTCATGAATGCCGTTCCATACCGGGGTCTCATCCGCGTCCTCATAGTATCTCCAGGCAATATTCAAACCGGATTCCTGCCATTCGCCGCCGTCAATGGAATACTGCAATTCGATGCCGCCGATATATCCGGCCTGGTTGTAGCCCAGCTCGTGGTTTTCGTAATAATCAATGGCGTTGAGCACGTTCGCGGGCGTTTCTACCGTGACCTCCAGCCAGACGCAGCCCTCTCCGTCGTCGTGGATCTCCAGATTGGAAATGACCGGCGGCGTTTTTAAATCCGCTTCGGTCGGGACAGTGGCCGCCAGCGTCCCCGGCACCAGCGCCAGCGCGAGCAAAAGGACCAGCAGGATAGAAAAAATGCGTTTTGTCATGGTTCATTCTCCTTTCTTTTTTTCGGGAAACGGATTACCGGAACACCGCGCCGTCCTCTACCTGTATCTGACCCACAGGCCGCCGAGAACGCCCGCGAAGGCGAGGATAAGCAGGAGGACCACCGCGATGAGCAGCACGATGAAATAGGAGCGGGCAAAATTCCGCCGGTTGATATTCGTGTCGTTGAAGGAAAAGACGATCAGGCAGATGAGGCCCACCAGGGGAATGCTGAACAGGATGCCGTAGCCGAAATAGGCCCAGGGGCTCAGAGGCCGGAATTTCTCCGGAAGCTGCTCCTGCGTGATGATCGGCTGGGTATAGGTCGGCTGATAGGGCCGGGAGGCGTCGCTCCGGCTCTGGGCCTGGGTCTGCCCGGCCCGGCTGTAGTTGCTTTGCGCGGTCAGAGGCGCGCCGCAGTTGACGCAAAAGCGCGTTCCCTCCGCGTTCTGCGCGCCGCAATGGTCACAGGTCATAACTTACATCTCCTTTATATTGTGGGAAAGAGCTTCCTTTCTCAAACGCTAACGGCGGGGCGGAAGGAGAAACAGTGGGGAGGTCTTTTCCCTGTATTCCTCATAGTCGCTGCGGCGCTCCCGGTTATGAGCCTCCATCATGGGGATGGACGCAAAGAGAAAAACGCCGACGATCAGCAGAAAGCCAAGACCCCGGACCCATTGGGCCGGATACAGGGCCGCGTAGGACACGAAGACGCCGAACCAGAAGCTCATTTCGCCCAGATAATTCGGGTGCCGCGAGTACTTCCAGACTCCGACCCGGCAGCAGAGGCCGCAGTTTTCCTCATGGCGCAGGAAATCGCTCATGGCGGTGTCCGCGATGTGTTCCAGCAGGGTCCCCGCCAGCATAATGAGCAACCCCGCCAGCATCATAGGCCGAAAGACCTCGGCCCGGAGTACGTAGAAGCCCCCGATCAGCCCGGCGAAGACCACAGCCGTGGGCATCAGCATAAAGCCGCAGAGGTTCAGCAGCTCAAAGGGCAGCCGACGCAGCCGGTCCCGAAAGCCTCTGTAGCGCCAGTCCTCCCGGCCGAGGCCCCGGTAGCGGATCGCCCAGTTCCCGGTGAGCCGGACGGACCATACCAGGACCGCCAACAGAAACAGCAGTCCGCACAGGGACCACAGGCGGTATTTGATCATGGCGATCAGCAGCATAACAGGAGGCGCGGCACTCCAATAGGGGTCGTAGAGGGAGGTGTCCCCCAGGACGCAGGAAACGGCGTAGATCAGCAGCGTCGCGGTCAGGGTGAAGGCCGCCTCCGCGTAGAGCAGCTCCCCGATCAGGGAAAAGGGTATCAGCGCGAGCCCGAAGGCTCCGCCGTAGACCAGCAGGTTCACCAGCAGACCCTTGTTTTTTTCCGACATGTCACGTTCCTTCTTATGTTTTCATTTGCTCCGCCCCGCGGCAGCGCCACAGAAGCCACAGACCCAGCAGCGCCGTGGGGATGGAAATGAGCTGGGACACGGACAGGGCCCCCACGAAGCCCCGGGCCGCGTCGCCCCGGAAAAATTCAAGCAGGAAGCGGGCGGGGGCGTACAGCAGCAGGTAAAGCCCCAGGAGGCGCCTGCCGCCCATGCCCCGCCGGGCCAGGCCCGCGCAGAGGGCGAACAGGGCCAGCTCAAAGCCCGCGCCGAAAAGCTGCACCGGCAGCAGCGGGATCCCATTGGGCGCGTTGGGGGACACGTGGAAGGCCACGCCCAGGGCGGAATCCGTCACCCGCCCGTAGCAGCAGCCCGCGCAGAAACAGCCCACCCGCCCCAGGGCATGGACCAGCGGAAAGCAGGGAAAGAGCCTGTTCAGATACGCGTCCATGCTCTTCCCGCGGGAAACGCGCCCATAGAGCCAAAGCCCCGCCAGGGCCCCGTAGAGCCCGCCGTAAAAGACGAAGCCGCCGGAAAGATAGGTATGCAGGAAGGTCAGGGGCTCCTCCCCCAGCAGAGGCAGGTCCCGGATCAGCTCCGGCAGGACCGTGAGCAGATAGAGCAGCTTGGCCCCCACCGCCGCCCCCAGGCCCGCAAAGAGGAAAGCAAGCTGAAAATCCGCTTCCTCGGGTCCGGGCAGGCCGCGGGTGCGCAGCTTGAGATAGAGCAGGGCCAGCAGCACCCCCAGCGCGGCCAGGATGCCGTACGTCGGGAGCTGTCTCCCAAAGATTGTCAGATAAGGTAACATAACACCATTAACCGTATCCTTGTCTGCAAAAACGCGCCGCGCTCCGGGGGAGTACGGCGCGCTTCACGCGTTTCTTACAGACGCCCGACAGAGCCGACGGCGCCGCCCACCGCCGCGCAGGCGGCACAGGCGACGCAGGCCACGAAGAAAATGGCCCCGCCGATCACGCCGATGATGGACAGGATGAGGCCCGCCATACGGACGCCGTCGTCATAGCCCTGCTTTTTGGCCATGACCGCCATGATCACGCCCACGATGCCCAGGATCACGGAGATAAAGGACGTGTAGCCGAAAAACCACAGCGCCACGGAGATGATGCCCAGCACGAGGCTGGCCGTTGCCTGTCCCTTGCCGGGAGGCGATTGTGTATTCATTCAAGTCCGCTCCTCTCTAAAAAGTGATGAAATAGTTGCTGCCCTCGCAGCGCCCCAGGTCCTCAAACTTGTACTCATAGCCCTCGGCCTTACCGCTGAGGGTTTTCGCCGCGGGCAGCACGAAGCGGCTCTTCCCGGTCTCGCAATACTGCTCAAAGACCTCGTTCAGCAGCGCCGTTTCGTTGACCCGCTGTACCTTGCTGACCTGCTTATACCAGGCCAGGAAAGCCTCTTGGTTTACATAATGTGTCATCGTTCTGCCTCCGGCTCAGCCGAGGCGGATCAGCAGGTCCCCGGTGTTCACCGCCGCGCCCTTGTTCACGGCGATGCGGCGCACCACGCCGGTCTCCGGCGCGGGGATCTCGTTCTCCATCTTCATGGCCTCCAGGATCAGCAGGGTCTGTCCGGCCTCCACCTTGTCCCCCTCCTTCACGGCCAGGGACAGGACGGTGCCGGGCATGGGGGCCGTCACGTCCGTTTCCCCGGCAGCAGCGGCGGGAGCCGCGGGCGCGGGCGCGGGAGCCGGCGCAGGGGCCGGGGCGGGGGGAGCGACAGGCGCGGGGGCGGCAGCGGGGACAGGGGCGGCGACGGGTGCGCTCACCACGGCCGGGGCCTCGTATTCCGCGGCCACGGTGGCCTGGCCCTGCTCTACCTCCACCTCGTAGACTTTTCCGTTGAGAGTGATCTTATATTTCATGGTTCATCCTCACTTTACTTCTCGGATGGAGACGAAGCGCAGCTCCTCCAGGGGCAACCTGAGCTCGTCCGCCACAATGGCCATCAGAACGGCGGCGGTGCGGTCGTCCACATCCGCCAGGGTCACGTCGCCCCCCGGCAGCAGCCGGGTCACGGGGGCGGAGACAGGGGCAGCGGCGGGGGCAGCCAGCTGCGTATACAGAGGCTCCACCCGGATATCCGGTGCGTAGAGAGCGGGCAGTTCCTTCCCCGCCAGCTTCTTCACGGCCCGCTGCAGCTCCCCGAGCCGGGAGCAGACCACCAGCAGGGCCACGGCGCAGACCAGCGCCAGAAAGACCGCGCAGCCCGCCAGGATCACGAGGGCAGAGTTCATAGGCTCCATTTCCACTCCCCCTTAGTCGATCCGCTCGATGGTATAGCGGAGGGTGCGGCTGTCCACCTTGTCCCGCTCCTCGAAGAACTTCTCCGCCACCTGGGGGAAGGAGATATAGCTCAGCACGTCCTCGTCGCTGCGGGCCTTCGCGCCCAGCTCCGCCTTGGTCTTTTCAAACAGCGGCTCCAGGGTATCGGCATAGCGGCCCTCCAGGGGCTTGTCGTCCCCCAGGACCTTCTTCTGCAGCTCCTCGTTGATGGGGCCGGGGGCCCGGCCGTACTCGCCGCGGAGGTACGCCTTGACCTCCTTGCCGATGCTCTTGTAGCGCTCGCCCAGCAGCACGTTGGTGGCCGCCTGCACGCCCACCATCTGGCTCATGGGCGTCACCAGCGGCGGATAGCCCAGGTCCTCGCGGACGCGGGGCGTTTCCAGCAGCACCTCGTCCAGCTTCTCGATGGCGTTCTGGGCCTTGAGCTGGCTGATGAGGTTGGAGAGCATGCCTCCGGGGATCTTGTAATTCAGCGCCTGGGTGTCGGTCTTCATGACCTTGGGGTCCATAAGGCCGTCCGCCAGGGTCTTTTCCCAGTATTTCTTGAAGTGATCGTTCACCTGCTTGAGCACGGCGTCGTCCAGCTCCACCTCGTAGCCCAGCTGCCGCAGGGCGTAGGCCAGGGTCTCGGTGGCGGGCTGGCTGGTGCCGCCGGAGAAGGTGGAAATGGCGGTGTCGAGCACGTCACAGCCCGCCTCCACCGCTTTCAGACAGGTCATAAAGGCCAGGCCCGTGGTGCAGTGGGTGTGCAGGATCACGGGCAGGTCCACCTTGTCCTTGATGGCGCTGACCAGGTCGTAGCTCTCCTTGGGGCTCATGACGCCGGCCATGTCCTTGATGCAGATGGACTGAACGCCCATTTCCTTCATCTCGGCGCAGAGCTCCGCGTACTTCTCCAGGGTGTGGACGGGGCTGGTGGTATAGGAAATGGCGGCGGAGGCGATGGCGCCGTTTTTCAGCGTCTCGTCCACGGCCACCTCGATATTGCGAATGTCATTGAGGGCGTCGAAAATGCGGATGATGTCGATGCCGTTGGCGACGCTGCGCTCCACGAATTTGCGCACCACGTCGTCGGGATAATGCTTGTAGCCCAGCAGATTCTGGCCGCGAAGCAGCATCTGCAGCTTCGTGTTGGGCATTTTGGCCTTAATGTTCCGCAGGCGCTCCCAGGGGTCCTCGTTCAGATAGCGCATGCAGCTGTCAAAGGTGGCGCCGCCCCAGCACTCCACGGAGTAGAAGCCGGCCTTGTCCATGGTTTCCAGGATAGGCTCGAAGGCCGCATAGGGCATACGGGTGGCGATCAGCGATTGGTTGGCGTCACGGAGAACGGTCTCCGTAAATTGCACTTTTCTCATTTTTGTCGTCGGCTCCTTCTCTCGGGGGCCAAGCGGCCCGTTCTCTTTCTCTTGGCTCAAAGCGGCGCTTTTTTGATTTGGGCAAAGCGGCGCGGGTAACCCTTCGGGGTCGGTTTTTTCTTGCGGATCACGGCCACGGCGCGCCGCACGCCGCCCGTCTCATACTCCCGCAGCCCCTCGCATTCTCCGCCCAGAAGGCGGATGGCCCCGGCGGCTTCCCGCAGCTCCTCCGCCGCGTCGGCGGCCTTCATGGCCAGGAACAGTCCCCCGGGCCTTACCAGGGGCAGGCAAAGCTCCGCCAGCACGTTCAGCCGGGCCACGGCCCGGGAAACGGCCAGGTCAAAGCCCTCCCGGCGGCCGGGCAGAAGGGCGAATTCCTCCGCCCGGGCGTGGACGCACTCCGCCTCCGCTCCCAGCTCCCCGCAGGCCTCCCGCAGGAAATCCACCCGCTTGCCCAGACTGTCCAGCAGACAGAGGCGCAGGTCCGGGCGGGCCAGCTTCAGCGGCACGCCGGGGAAACCCGCGCCGCTGCCCACATCGATCACGGAGGCTCCCTCCGGGAATTCCGCCAGGTCCAGCAGGGCCAGGGCGTCCAGGAAATGGCGCCCGGCGGCCTCCTCGTCGTCCGTCACGGCCGTCAGGTTCATGACCTCGTTTTTCTTTTTCACCAGCTGCCAATAGGCCTCCAGGCGCTCCGCCAGCGCGGGCGAAAGCCCGGGCAGCCCGGCATACAGCACGTCGGCAAACAAACCTTATTCCTCCGGCATATTGTAGAAGATCTTCCAGTTCTCGCTAAGCTCCAAAAGCTCATTGAAGCCCTGTACGGTGCCAAGCTCCCGCTCATAGAGGAAGCCCACGCTCCCGCTCTCATGGCAGCCGGTATAGAAGAAGATCGCCTTCGGCGTCACCTGCACGTTGTAGAGCGTCCCGCCGCATTCGTAGGGGGCAAAGATCTCGTCCAGCCAGGGCTGCAGCTCCCCCGGCAACAGGCTCTCCGGGGGAACGCAGTCCCCCTCCGCCGTGATCAGGCGGGGGCTGCCGTCGCTGCCGCGCAGGATGGCAGCCTCCTCCGTTTCCAGCAGAGCGGCGGCGGCCATCTGGATGGCGTCCGCCTTTTCCACGAACATGGTGCGGCTCTCAACCATCATATTCTGATAAACGTCCATCAGATTCTCGCCGCTGCTGTCCACCGCCGCCACATTGTACATTGCCCGCATGGCGAAGGCGGCGGCTACCGCCAGCACCACGGCGATCACGGCCTTTACCGTCGTTTTCATGGCTGCCGCACCTCACTTTTCCTGAAACTGTTTCCCGTGAAACGGGCCTTGGGATTACTTGCGCTCCTTGAGCAGGTCGCGGATCTCGGCCAGGAGCTTCTGCTCCTCGGTGGGTTCGGGCTCAGCCTCTTCCGCGGGAGCCTCTTCCTTCTTCTTGCGGGCCTCGGCCAGCTCGTGGGCCTTGTTGAAGGCCTTCACGATGGCAAAGACGATGAGCGCGATGATAATGAAGTCGATGATGGCGCCGATAAAGGTGCCGAAGCCGAGCACGATGGCTTCGTTGACAACCTCGCCGGCCTCATCCAGCTCGGCGGCGCGGAGGGTGATGTTCAGCGCGTCGGTATTGGGGGAGTTGAAGATGTACGCGATAAAGGGCGTGATCACGTTCGTGACCAGGGCGGTGGTGATTTTCCCGAAGGCGGTGGCGATGATGACGCCGATCGCCATGTCGAGGACGTTGCCCCGCATGATGAATTCCTTAAACTCCTTGGCTAATTTTTTCACAGTGTTTTTCTCCCTTCTTATAACAGTATACTATATTTTATAAACCCTGTCCCGCCCGGGGCGGGCCAAGGGGCTTATCGCTGCACAAGGGCCTCGGTGCCGCCCATGTAGGGGCGCAGCACCTCGGGCACCCGCACGGAGCCGTCAGCCTGGAGGTTATTCTCCAGCAGGGCGATGAGCATGCGCGGCGGGGCCACCACGGTGTTGTTGAGAGTGTGGGGCAGGTACATCTTGCCGTCCGCGCCCTTCACGCGCATCTTGAGGCGGCGGGCCTGGGCGTCGCCCAGGTTGGAGCAGGAGCAGACCTCGAAATACTTTTTCTGCCGGGGGCTCCAGGCCTCGATGTCGCAGGACTTCACCTTCAGATCCGCCAGATCGCCGGAGCAGCACTCCAGCTGGCGCACGGGGATATCCATGCTGCGGAAGAGCTCCACGCTGTAGCGCCACATCTTTTCATACCAGTCCATGCTCTCCTCGGGCTTGCAGACCACGATCATTTCCTGCTTTTCAAACTGATGGATGCGGTAAACGCCGCGCTCCTCGATGCCGTGGGCACCCTTCTCCTTGCGGAAGCAGGGGGAATAGCTGGTGAGGGTCTGGGGCAGCTTCGCCTCCGGGATGATCTGGTCGATAAAGCGGCCGATCATGGAATGCTCGGAGGTGCCGATCAGATAAAGGTCCTCCCCCTCGATCTTGTACATCATGGCGTCCATATCCGTCTGGCTCATGACGCCCTCCACCACGTTGCCGTGGATCATGAAGGGCGGGATGCAGTAGGTGAAGCCCTTGTTGATCATAAAGTCGCGGGCGTAGGCCGTCACGGCAGAGTGGAGCCGCGCCACGTCCCCCAGCAGATAATAGAAGCCGTTTCCGGAAACACGGCCGGCGGCGTCCATGTCGATGCCGTCGAAGCGCTCCATCAGCTCCGTGTGGTAGGGGATGTCGAAATCCGGCACCAGGGGCTCTCCAAAGCGCTGGACCTCCACGTTGCAGCTGTCGTCGGGGCCCAGGGGCACGGAGGCGTCGATGATCTGAGGGATCTGCAGCATGACCTTGTGCAGCTCCGCCTCATACTCCCGCTCCTTCTCCTCCAGCTCCGCCAGGCGCTCAGCCTGGGCCGTCACCTGGGCCTTGACCTGCTCGGCCTCCTCCTTCTTGGAGGGGTCCTTCTTCGCCTGGCCCATCAGCACGCCGATCTGCTTGGACAGGGCGTTTCGCTTGGCCCGCAGCTCGTCCGCCTCCTTGATGGCGGCGCGGTTGAGGCTGTCCAGCTCTCTGGCCTTGTCTACCAGGGGCAGCTTCGCGTCCTGGTATTTCTTGCGGATGTTTTCTCTCACAAGCTCCGGGTCGTCCCGGATCAGTTTAATATCGATCACGACTTTCTTCCTCCCGCTTTGGCTTTTTCTCCCCGGAGCCGCGCCACCAGCGCGTCCAGGTCCTCATTATCGTAAAATTCCAGTTCCAGCCTTGATTTGCGCTCGCCCACGACCACGCGCACCTTACGCCCCAGCTCCGCCGAGAGGCTTTCCCCCAGCTTGCGGGCGTAGAGCCGCGCGTCGTTTTTGTCCAGGGGAGCGGGCTCCTCCCCCGCCTCGGCCTCGGCCTGGAGCTTGCGCACCAGGGATTCCGTCTGCCGCACCGTGAGCCCCAGGCGGATCGCCCGGTCCGCCGCCTTGGAAATGGTCTCCGGGTCCTCCAGGGCCAGCAGCGCCCGCCCGTGCCCGGCGGAGAGCTCGCCGTTTTCGATCCGGGCGATCACGTCCTCCGGCAGGCTCAGCAGCCGCATGGAATTGGCCACCGCCGGGCGGGATTTCCCCACCCGCTCCGCGGCCTTCTCCTGGGTAAGCCCAAAGGTCTGGACCAGGGCGCGATAGCCCAGGGCCTCCTCGATGGGATTCAGGTCCTCCCGCTGCAGATTCTCCACCAGGCCCATTTCCATGGCCTGTCTGTCGTCCGCCTCGATGATGCGGGCGGGCACCTTGTCCAGCCCAAGCTGACGGGCCGCCCGCCAGCGCCGTTCCCCGGCGATGATCTCATAGCAGCCGTCCTGCATGCGCCGCACCGTCAGGGGCTGGATGATCCCATGCTCGCGGATGGACTCCGCCAGCTCGTCCAGCGAATCCTCGTCAAAGCTCTTGCGGGCCTGTCCGGCCGCCGCGGAGAGCTTGGCGATGGGCAGCAGGGCGCATTCCACCTCGTCGTCAACCAGGGCCTCGCTGCCGAAAAGCGATTCCAGCCCCGTGAGGTTCAATCCTTTTGCCACGTCCTCTACTCCTTCATTTCTTGTTGCGCTTCAGCAGCTCCTCCGCCAGCTCCATATAAGCCGCCGCGCCCCGGGACGCCTTATCATAGGCGATCACGGGCTTGAAGTGGCTGGGAGCCTCGGAAAGCCGCACGTTCCGGGGGATCACGGTCTTATAGACCTTGTCCTTGAGGAAGCGCTTGACCTCGCTGGCCACCTGGAGGGAAAGATTCGTCCGCCCGTCGTACATGGTGAGCAGAATTCCCTCAATGTCCAGATCGGGATTCACGCTCCGGCGGATCATGCGCACGGAGCCCATGAGGCCGCTGAGCCCCTCCAGGGCCAGGTATTCGCACTGCACCGGGATCAGCACCGTATCCGCCGCCGCCAGTGCGTTCAGCGTCAGCAGCTCCAGAAGGGCCGGGCAGTCGATAAAGATGTAATCATAGCGGTCCTTCACCGGGATGAGGGCATTTTTCAGCACAAACTCCCGGTTTTCCAGCTCCGCCATCTGGATACCCGCCCCGAACAGACTCTTGTTGGAGGGGATCACGTCCGCGTACTGGCCGTGGACGATGGTCTTCTCCGCCGCAACGCCGTTCAGCAGCAGATCGTAAATGCTGGGGGCGGCGTTTTTGTCGACGCCCAGGCCGGCGGTGCTGTGGCCCTGGGGGTCCGTATCCACCACCAGCACCTTTTTCCCCTGCTTCGTCAGCGCACAGGCCAGATTCACGCAGGTGGTGGTCTTCCCCACGCCGCCCTTCTGATTGAATAGCGCGATCGTTTTTGCCATTCTGTCCTTCCGCGCCTCCCTGCCATGATAGAATACTATAAATTATAGCACAGAGAAGCGATTTATCAAGAGTTTTCCCGCATTTTGTTTCACGTGAAACGCATATTTTAGTGAGAGGCGCTCCTTGTTTCACGTGAAACATACTTGTCAAGCGCAGACGAACATGCTAAAATCAAGCTATAATAAAAATGAAAGGAGATCGCATTATGCAGATTCAAAACGCCATGGACGCGATTCTGGACCGCCGGAGCGTCCGCCAGTACAAGCCGGACCCCATCTCCGAGGAGCAGTACGAGGCCGTCATGCAGGCCTTTGACTGGGCCCCCACCGCCCGGAACGAGCAGGAGATCCGCGCCATTGTGGTGCGGGATGGGGAGCTGCTGCAAGCCTTCGCCAAGGACTTTGAGGCCTATGGAGCCAAGGAAGGGCGCGTTTTCAAGAATTTCTATTTCAGCGCCCCCATGTTCATTTTCCTGGTGGGGCCCAGGGACTTTCCCTTCACCGCCATTGACGCCGGCATCACAGCCGAAAACATGGCCATCGCCGCCCAGAGCGTGGGCCTGGGTTCCCTTATCATCGGCTGCCTGCGACTCTATCTCCAGGACGAGGCCAGCGCCGAGTGGCGCAAGCGCTTCGGCATCCGGGACGACGAGATGTTCACCGTCGGCGTGGCTCTGGGGACCCCGACAAATCACGATCAGCCCAAGCCCAAGCGGAAGCCCGGCAAAATCACGGTGATCGAGTGATTCAGGACTCAGAAGCAGTAACTCAGGACTCAGCAAATCGGAGTGGGGCGGCCAGAAGGCCGCCCCATTCTCTGAGCTCTGAACTATGATCTCTGAACTATTAAAGCATCATTTCCACGTCTTCGACGGTCAGGCCCTCGTGCAGGGCAAGGTCGATGCCGAGGCCGATGAGCTTGCCCGCGTCCCGCACCTGGCTGTCGATGAGGCGGGGCGTCACGAAAAGCTCCTCCCCGACCCCGGAAAGCAGCCCCTCCGGCGGCTCCTCGGTCCCCGCCTCCCGCAAGAGGTCCGCAGCCAGGGTCCCCGCGTCCACCACCGTGGGGACGCCCACCGCGATCACGGGGACGCCGAGAGTCGCCGCGCTCAGCTCCGCCCGGGCGTTGCCCACGCCGGAGCCGGGAACGATGCCTGTGTCCGCGAGCTGCACCGTGCGGCAGATGCGGCGCAGACGGCGGGCAGCCAGGGCGTCCACGGCAATGACGGCGGCGGGGCGCACGCAGTCCGTCACGGCCCGGATCAGCTCGGCGCTCTCCAGCCCCGTTACGCCCATGACCCCCGTTTCCAGGGCGCAGACAGGCCGCAGGCCGGAAAAGCTCTCCGGCATGGCCCGCAGCAGATGCCGGGGCGCCAGGGTGTGGCGGATCGCC